>JBEKNU010000054.1:0-31515 GCA_049522495.1 Terriglobia bacterium | reverse complement strand
GGTCGTGCGCGCCAGCGGCTTCCTTCTAGTCTCCTTATCGAAAATGCCCCGGCCCGTCACCATCGTGCCGGCCCCAAAAGTCACGCGCTCGGGCCGAGGCATTTCCGATCAAGGCTAGCGACGATACCTCCACTCATATATGTGTCGGGCTTCGCATGCACCGTTCATCAAACCTCGTTGCTGGGAGGCGGAAAGCGATGGTCAGCAATCGGGTAAACGATGTAAGCAGGTATCGCCTCACGATCGCTGCGCCGTCCTCTCTTGGCCGGGGCATGCTCGCCGCCATAGTTGTCGATCTCCAGATTGCCATCTTCGCAGGAGCAGGTGGGTGGTTTTCAGTTTGCCTATGCATAGGCGAGTTCTTGCCTTTCGGGGGCGCTGCGACGAAGTCCTGGAAAGGCTCAACGGAAGGCAAACTGGTGTATACTCTAAGGTACCAATACGCCACAGTGGAAATTCCGGGTCAGGGCTACAGGGTCCACGTACTAACAAGGGGATGATGGGAGACGCAGACTCCACGATTTTGTCCCTCATGGAGAAGGCCGACCGCGGCGAAAGTTCGGTCGCAGACGCGCTGTTCGCGGCGCTTTATGCCGAACTGCACCGTTTGGCCAAGCGCGAACTCTGGCGGCAGGGTGCGGTTGTGAGCATCAGCGCCACCACCCTTTTGCAGGAAGCGTACCTGGACATTTCCGCGCGCAGCGGTCCGTCATTTCCAGACCGCGCGCGATTTATGGGATATGCCGCGCGGGTCATGCGTGGGTTGATCATCGATCATGCCCGCAGCCGGAGCGCGGTAAAACGTGGTGGCCAGTTCGAGATTACGCGGCTTGGAACGGAGTTCAAAGAGCCCTACGCCGACGAACAAGAACTCTCCGAAATCAGCGACGCCTTGGACCAGCTTGCCAAAGTAGACCTTTCGCTCGCCAAGGTCGTTGACCTGAAATTCTTCTGTGGATTCTCCTTCGCCGAAATTGCTGCCCTGCAGGGTGTATCGGAACGCACGGTGCAGCGAAAATGGGAGAAGGCGTGCATTTATCTCCACCGCAGCCTCCGCGCGCCGGTGTCGTTGTGAGGGACTGATGTCTACGCTCAACCCCGATCGGTGGCAAGCCCTGAGCCCGTATCTCGATCAGGCGCTGGGAATGACGGACGAAGAACGCGCTGAGTGGCTGACTTCGCAGCGCGCACAGAATCCTTCCCTGGCTGTCCAACTGGAGGAGCTTCTCCAGGAACATCGCGCGCTGGCACAAGAGCATTTCCTCGAACAAGGACCCGCACCACCGCTGGCCGTACAACCTGCGCTCCCGGGCCAGACAGTCGGGCCGTACACTCTTTTGTCGCCGATTGGTGAGGGAGGCATGGGCAGCGTTTGGCTTGCCCAGCGCAACGATGGAAGGTTCGCGCGCCGGGTGGCGGTCAAGTTCCTGCGCGCATCGCTCAACGGGCGGAACGGTGCAGAGCGTTTCAAACGCGAAGGCAGCATGCTCGGCCGGCTTGCCCATCCCCACATTGCACAACTCCTCGACGCGGGTGTCTCCCCTGCCGGGCAGCCCTATCTCGTTCTGGAACTTGTCGAAGGCCCGAACATCGTGGAGTACTGCGACCGCCGCAAGCTCAGCGTGGAAGGGCGTCTTCGCCTTTTTCTCGATGTTCTTGCCGCGGTTGCGCACGCGCACGCCAACCTGATCGTTCACCGCGACCTCAAACCCTCGAACGTGCTCGTGGGACCGGACGGCCAGGTGAAACTTCTGGATTTCGGTATCGCCAAGCTGCTCGAAGAAGAGGGTGACGCCGCAGCAGAGACGCTGCTCACGCGTGAAGGTGGATCGGCGTTGACCCCGCAGTTCGCGGCGCCCGAGCAACTGACCGGGGCTCCCGTAACCACCGCCACGGATGTTTACGGGTTGGGCGTGCTGTTGTATTTGCTGCTGACAGGTGAGCATCCGGCCGGCCCCGGGCTCCAATCTCCTGCTGAGCTGGTTAAGGGCATCGTGGAGACCGTGCCGCCGCGTCCCTCAGACGCGGTGACCTCTGGCAGGATTGAAACGGAGGCAGCACTCACTCATGCCGCGAAGCGCGCGACTACGCCCGAAAGGCTACGCCGCCTGCTGCGCGGAGACCTCGACACGATTGTGGCCAGGACGCTGAAGAAGAATCCGCAGGAGCGCTTCGCTTCGGTTTCTGCCTTGGCCGACGACCTTCGCCGGTTCCTCCGGCATGAACCGATCACCTCCCGACCGGAGACCATCGCCTATGTCGCGGCCAAGTTCCTGCGGCGATACTGGCTGCCGGTTTCGGCCGCTGTGCTGATCGTTGCCAGTCTCTCCGCGGGCCTTTATGTGGCTAATCGGGAACGGGTGATCGCGGAACAGCGCTTCGGGCAGCTAAGACAATTATCCAACCAGGTGTTTGATCTGGACAAGTCCATTCAGAATCTTCCGGGCTCAACCCAAGCCAGGCAGCGTCTGGTCTCTGCTGCCCTGCAATATCTGGATGGTCTCGCTGCGCATGATCGCGGTGATCTTAATCTCGCCCAGGAAATCGCGGAAGGATACTGGCATGTGGCCGGGGTTCAAGGCGTTCCGACGGAACTCAATCTCGGTGAACCCGATAAGGCTGAGGCCAGTCTCGAAAGGGCCGACGCATTAATCGAGAGAGTGCTTCAGTCCCGTCCTCAGAGCGCCAGAGCCCTGCTCTGCTCTGGCCATATTGCTCACGACCGCATGATCCTGGCGCAGGAAGAGCACCGCAACCAGGACGCGCTGGCATACGCACATAAAGCGGCACTGCGTTTTGATGCGTTTCTGCGCCTGGGAACCGCTTCCGATCATGACCGCATGGACGTAGCGGGATGCTATGGGAACATCGCGTTGGCCCATCTGAATATGCATTTGTATGGGGAAGCAATCCCTTATGCGCAGCGATTGGTGGAGATTTTGCGCTCCCTTCCCTCTGCCCGCTACTTGGTGGCCGGGGGTCTCAGCTTGCAAGCCAATGCGTTGCGCTTCCAGGGTGATCTGGAAGGTGCGCTGCAAGATATTCAAGAAGCCAGGAAGATTGCGGATGAAGCCGGTTATCCGGACGGAACCGTGCACATGATTGATGAGTACGGCATTCTGTTGCGCGAAGGTCAAATACTTGGCGAGGATGGTGGCGTCAATCTCGGACGGCCTGCGGACGCCATCGAACCCCTTCAAAAAGCTTTCGATATGGCTGAGGACATAGCCCGAAAAGATCCTGGCGACGCCGTCAGCCGCAGTCGCATGGCAAATTCTGGAATGGCGTTAGGCAACATCCTGCGCCAGCGGGACCCGCAAAGAGCCCTCACGATTTATGACTTGGCCTTGAGCCGGATTAGCGAGGCTCGGAGCAGCCTGACGGCAAAGCGGTACCAGTCGTCATTGCTGGCGAATTCGTCCTACCCCCTGTGCCGGCTGCACAGGACCGCTGAAGCCAGGCGCCGGATCGACTCGGCAATAAGTATTCTCAAGCAGACAAAGGATTTGCCGGCCGAACGAATCAAACTCGACAGCGACGCATTAGTAGTTTCTTGTGCTCAGGCGGATTACGAACTCGAAGAAGGCGATCCCCACAAAGCCGCAGAACTCTTCGAACAACTACTCGACCGAGTGATGGCAGCCAACCCGGACCCCTCCAGTGACCTCCGGGATGCGCCCAAGCTTTCACGCCTGTATGAGACCCTCGCCCGCCTTTACCGCCGAAGCGGCGACTCTACAAAGGCGGAAGGAATGCAATCACGCCGCCTGCAACTCTGGCAGGGGTGGAACCGTAAGCTTCCCCATAATCACTTTGTTCTCCGCCAGATCGCGGCGACGATGGCAAATTAATCTTCGCGTTCTTTGTCCGAGGACGATTCCTCGCGTGTTTGTCATGAGCTTATTCTGCCCTCAGGTGCGTTCGGACCGGACCAAACTGTGATTGCCAGGGTGCTTGGCCACCCTAAGTCTCCCCCCAATAAAATTCTTACCCCTTGTCGTCTTTTGGCCTCCATTTCCGATATACAAGTTAAAGGGCGAATTCCGGTTCGACCGGCAATTCCATTCTAGGGACATGATTGCGGAGGGCAAATGACAACTCAAACGGGGGCGCGTATCGTCGCAAGACGAGCCAGGTTATTGTCCAAGGGGAGGAGGCGCCTACTGGCCGTGGCGATCTCGCTGTTGGGGGTGATGGGATTTGGCCTGTCCCATGCCATGCGCGCCCAGGGGAACATCTCCGGTTTTCAGTTGTTTCCGGATCCCACGGGGTACGTCGGAACCATTTCGAGCACGGGGTCGTTTGACACCACGAATCCGTTCTTCCAGAGCCTGGGGACCAACGGTCGAGCCTGCGTCACTTGCCATATGCCAACAGACGCGTGGAGCGTGACGCCGGCGCATATCCAGGCACGCTTCGAGGCCTCGCACGGAACCGATCCCCTGTTTCGCCCTGTGGATGGGTCAAATTGCCCTGATGCTCGGGGGCTCACCAGCTCTCATCCCTCTGAGAGGGCTTATAGCCTGCTGCTCGAAAAGGGGCTGATCCGTATTTCGCTCCCCATTCCGTCCAACGCGCAGTTTACCGTAAAGGTGGTCTCCGACCCTTACGGCTGCGCGATGACTTCCGACTCAACGGGGCTGCAATATCTCTCCATGTACCGGCGGCCTCTGCCCGCCACCAATTTGGGCTACTTGAGCGCGGTAATGTTCGACGGAAGAGAGACCGTCAACCCCCTGAACAATCCCGCCACGTTCCAGGCCAACCTCAACGTTGATCTCACGCACCAAGCCGTGGACGCCACCCTGGGTCACGCCCAAGCCGCCACCGCGCCGACGCAGGAGCAACTCCAGGGAATAGTAGCCTTCGAGCTGAGCACCCACACGGCGCAAGTGGTTGATGAATCCGCGGGACTCTTGACCGCGCACGGCGCTCACGGCGGGCCGGTTTTTCTCGCCTCGGCGCCCTATTACCCTGGCATCAACGACTCGCTGGGCAGCAACCCCACCGGGGCGGAGTTTGATCCCAATGCCTTTGCACTGTTCTCCTCGTGGCAGGATCTGAGGAACAGAGATCGCTACTCCGTGGCGCGAGAATCGGTGGCCCGTGGCGAGGCGCTCTTCAACTCCGCCCCTTTGACTATCCAGGATGTGAAAGGGCTCAACGACGCGCTGGGAGTGACGACGATCGTGGGCACTTGCACGACGTGCCACGACACGCCGAGTGTGGGGAATCACTCCTTGCCCGTTCCCCTCGACATCGGTATTAGCGATATCCCCACCAGCAAAACCGATTCGCTGGGATTCGCGCTCACCGAGTTGAATTTACCCCGCACCCCGGTTTTCTCACTCACTTGTTCGACCCAACTGGGCGCGCCGTCGAACATGACCGTCCGAACAACCGATCCGGGACGGGCCATGATTACCGGCCACTGCGCGGATATCGGAAAGTTCAAGGGGCCGATTCTACGCGGCTTGGCGGCGCGCGCGCCCTATTTCCAGAATGGTTCGGCCGACTCGCTCGAACAAGTAGTCAATTTTTACAACCAGCGCTTCCAGATGGGGCTGAGGCCGAGTGATATGGCGGACCTTGTCGCCTTCCTGGCTTCGTTATAGCGAGCCACGGTCAGCACGTCCTAACCGTGGGTTGTATCTACCCGCTCGAACTCAAAGAGGGCAACTAACCACCGCGTCAACACACATTCCGCTCGTGGTTGTAAGCGAGTTTGGGATTCCGCCTGTGAAGTCGCCATCCTGGATACTGCCATGTTGGTTGTGCGGCCGCGTGAGGGCTGACGACCTCAGCACATATCACAGGGACTCAGGAATGCGCCTGAACCATGGTCGTTGAAGCGCCCGCTACGCTTAAAGACCATCCTCGCGCGGAGACGCAGAGTCGCGGAGGAAGGTTAAGAAGAAAATTCCTTTTGAATCTCTTCTGGATTTTGCCTGAAGCGCTTGTTCCTTCTTCATTTGTTTTTTTCCCGCCCCTCTGCGTCTCTGCGTGAGGTATGGTTTCCGCTAATGCGTCTCAGCGCGAGTTATTGTCGATTCGGATTGCGCAGAGCAAAGCTCTGCGAATCCAAGGCCGCAGAGCTTTGCTCTGCGCAATCCAACTGCAGAGCGGTGCTCTGCGAATTCAAGGCCGAATTCTGTTCAGTTGAGCGGGCACCCTTGCTGGGATTTCTGTGTGTAGAAGGCCAACGCTTGCCCGTAAAGGTCCAGTAAGTGCTCTCGGTCTGCCTCGGAAGGGAGCTTGCGGGTTTTGGTTTCGAGGTCGTTCATCCAGTCGACAAAATACTTTGCGTCGGGCCGACAGTCGCGATGGCCTTGGAGAAACGCGGGGCTGGAATGCGCCAGCCGGAAAGCAGGCAGCGCGGGTTATCCTGCCGCAAGCGGGATTACTGCGCGCCTTTTTAATTATGGATATTTGTAAACATTTGGATGTTCGTCATGTTTTGAGCCACTTTGTTAGTACCGGAAATTACAGGGCATCGGTGGGAAGAAGACGGCCTTCCGTAGTGCGGTCGAAGTCAGCGTCAAAGCTCACGATTCTTAGCCCATGCCTTTGGGCGGCGCTGTACTGGTAGGCGTCATCGAAGAAGAGGTTGGTATCGACAAGCAATTTCATTCGCCGTCGCTTCTCCAACGCGCGATGCGGTGCTGCAACTCTACGGACGTGTATCGGTCCCGCAAACCTTCGAGCGCGCCCGCCCAGGCGAATTGGGGCTTGCCGGGTGGCTCGATGGAACGCCGAGCCAGCAAGGACTCGACGTAGTCCCGAAGCTGCGCCCTATATTCGGAAGGGACTTCCCGCACCATTTCCTCGAGAGTTTTCGCTGGCTCGCTCATAACCGTTTCCTCATTGATATTCTACTCTATTTTCCGGGACTTCATGCGAAGAGCGCAAACCTAAAGGTAGCGAGTAAGCTACGCTCCCCGTTGCTCGAAAATGGCGGGGTCCCGATCTTATCGGGATCAATTCCCCCCGCCGCTACGGGCGCCTGGCTCGTGAAGGGCCTTCGCTGAATCCTACTGACATTTGAGAGGCGCGAAGCGCCCCATGCAGTCCAGTTTGACGAGCACCCTTGCTCAAACTTCTGCGTGTCGGTTCGGATTGTCGGTTCGGATTGCGCAGAGCAAAGCTCTGCGAATCCAAGGCCGCAGAGCTGCGCTCTGCGCAATCCAACGCCGTATTCTGATTAGTTGGGCGAGCACCCTTGTTGGAATTTTTGCGTGTAAAAGGCCAACGCTTGGCCATAGAGGTCCAGCAGATGCTCTCGATCTGCCTCGGAAGGGAGCTTTCGGATTTTGGTGTCATTGATCAGGTCGTTCATCCAGTCGACAAAATATTTGGCGTCGGGCCGGCAGTCGCGATGGCCTTGGAGAAACACGGGGCTGGAATGCGCCAGCCGGATGGTATCGGCCGTGCGGAGAAAACATCGTGCCGCCACCCAGGTGTACTCCTGGGGATCGAAGGTGAAATCGGCCTTGTAGTCGAGTGTGTCCGGCGGGACGGGCGCCCACTGAATCACCTCTCCATTGGCCACCAACTCGATGCGGTCGATCGGTTCGCGTGCATGGACTTCCACGCTGGCTCGCACCATGGATGCATCGTTCAAGGTTGTAGCGCCGACCGGAACCTGTCCCGATTTGGCCGGGAGGCCGGTATGTGCCTGGTTCGGCGCCGGGCTCAAGCCCGGCGCTACGTGGCGCGCCACCGGCCCGGCGGTATTCACGTCAAAGAAAAGCATGGGGCCGTTGGTGATGAATTCCTTTCCCTCGCGCAGCGCCGCGAACCAGTTTTCCACCGTGAACGGTCCGGTGAAATGCGCGTAGACGCGGTTGTAACCCACCGGGTTCGGGTGCGCGCCGCTGGCGGTTCCGGCGGAGAGTGGAATGCGGAAGCCGAGATTGAGATAGCGGTAGTACAGGCCCAGGGTGTAATGCAACCAACTCCAACGGTCGTTGGCCTCATGCTTGCCCGGCGGCCGCCCCCAATCGGTGACGTCGTCGAGGCCGTACTGCATGAAGTGATTGCCCAGCACCTCAATCGAGTCGGGCGCGGCGAGGGCCATGGCCACCGGAACTTCCCACCATTCGGTGTTCTCGCAATCCACCCAAGGGAGGGAATGGGGGGAACTGCGTTGCGCAAACGCCTGCTCGACGAAATCGAGGCCGGAGGGGTTCCACCCGCCCGCGGTGTCCAGACCTTCGAGCAGGCCGTGTAAGGACAAGAAAAGCCATGCGCCGCCGCCGCGTTCGTCCTCCGCATTGCGCAGGGTGAGGAAGTGATGCGGGTCCACTTGGACTATCGAGGAAGCGCCCGGACCCCAAACGTCGTCGCTCAACACCTCCAGGTTTTTCCGATGGGGCCACTGCGTGATGACCGGGCAGAAGTTCAAGTCCTCTGCCAGGATCAGCTTCTGCGCGTCCGCGGGCGGGCGATGCACATGCAAATCACCGCTCCACCAGCCTTGCTTCCACATGCGTATCCAGGGCCGCACTTGCAGCATGACCCGGGTTGTGCCGGTGATCGCAACCGCCACCGATTTCTCTGCCCGCGTGAATTCCAAACCGTGCTCGGCGATCACCCGGTAGCGCCCGGGAGGCACGTCCACGTCGCACTCGCCCTGAATCACGAAGCTTCCCAAGTAATAAGGCAGCGCGCGATGATGCCCCGCGGTGAGGTCACGAATCGCCGTGCCGGGCTGGTACTCCCTTTCGTTCACGCCGCGCACCTCCAGGCGCGCCCACACCGCATGGCCGGTTTCATCCACCACCTGGATGTGCAGCGTGGCGGCCAGGAGCGATTCCGGCGCGAGCATGGCAAGAAATAAAATGAGATTTATTAGGCTTTTCATTGCGACTCATCAAATTGCAAGCGTACCCGTAGGGACTCGTGGAAGCGTCGTGCCTACCAGTCGTAGTCTTTAGCCCCCATTTGTGGTTTATCCACAATGCTTCTCCCGGTATGACCCTGAAACCGATTTGCAATCGGCATTACGCCGCCTCCCGCACCTTTACGAGCACCGCACCGTGTTTGAGCACCAGAGTGGAGTAGCTGTCTTCAAACACCCCGCGGTCAGCGTGCTCCCAGAGGTCGCGCACCTGCACGCGGCCGTGGAACCCGACGTCCACAAAGCGCAGCGTCATGTTCATCAAGGAACGCCCGCGGTTGAACAGCCCCACCGCCTTGGACCCGTCCGCGAGTGGCTTCATCCATACCTCGAGCGGACCTTCGCAACTCACGCGGTCACCCTGGATGCCGGCGGGATCCTGATCCACGGCGATGACCTCGCGGTTGCAGAGGATGGATTGAATTTCCGGGGGCATGTTGGTGAGGTCGTTGCCAGCGATCAACGGCGCGGCCAGCAGGCACCACAAGCTCATCTGGGTGAAGTTGTCGACGGGCTTAAAATTCGGATTGCCGACCTCCAGCATATCGGGATCGTTCCAGTGCCCCGGTCCCGCAAAGCGCGCCAGTCCGGCTTGCGTGAAACCGTTTTGGCTGAGGCTCGTGTAGTTGTCCTTGATGTCGTTAGTGGTGCGCCACAGATTGGCGCCCACCGACGGACCCCAGGCCCAGACGCGATCCATGCCGTACTGGCAAAGGCTGTACACGATGGGCCGCCCGGTGCGGCGCAAGGCGTCGCCCATCTTCCGGTAAGCCTCGATCATCATGGCATGAGCGGCGGGCAGGTCCGTCTCCGCGAGTTTGTTGAAGGGGTCTTCCAGGCCGCAGAGATCATACTTCAAGTAATCAATGCCCCACTCGGCGTAGGTCTGGGCGTCCTGTTCCTCGTGGCCAAAACTGCCGGGGCGGCCGCCGCACGTGGTCTTTGAAGGAGCGGAATACAGTCCCAGTTTGAGCTCCTTCGAGTGGATGTAGTCGGCGAGGGCCTTCATGTCGGGGAACTTTGCGTTGGGATGAATCACGCCCTGGGCGTCCCGCTCGCCTGCCCAGCCTTCGTCCATGTTGACGTATTCGTATCCGACGGCTTTTATTCCGCTGGTCACCATCGCATCCGCTTGGGCGCGAATGGTGGCATCGTCAATCTGGTTTTTGAAATGGTTGTAACTGTTCCAGCCCATGGGTGGCGTGGCAGCGAGCAGGGGTGCGGCAGCGGCGGGCGTGGCCGAAACGGCTGCGAACGCCGGGACGGTGGCCGACGCTGCTTTTAGGAAGTCCCGCCGGGAGCAGGTTCGGCTAAGAGTTCTACGCATGCCGCCTTCCTCGCGAAGGGCGAGTCGTGATTGAAGGAGTATAAATGGTCATGGCTTCCGGTTCTTCCTGCTCACCCGATCATCCGATGCCCCTCACGGGTGGTATCCATGGTCCCGCAAGTATTTCAGAAGCCCCGCAGGATGATCGGTCTGGATTCCATCCGCGCCTTGGTCGATCGCGGCCTGCCATGACTCGGGGTTATCCGCTTTACCCAATCGATCCACGTAAATCTTTGCCCCGGCTTGCTTGGTCATGCTAATCATCGGCTCTTTGAAGTCGCCCGCGTCAAAGGCCACAACCTTGAGCTGAAATTTGTGCAACAGATTTTCGAGGACGGTTTCGTTCCTCGCCTCCGGCATAATCCAGACGTCGGGATTGAGCTTGGCGACGCCCTCAAAGAATTCCAGATGATAGCCGTAAATGACCGTGTGCGAGAGCATGTCATACTTCTTGAGCGCGCCCAGGAGGGCCTCCGGCGAGGCATCTTTGGTGTCCGCATATATGCCGATTTTGCCGCGCGCCATCTTAAGCATCTCATCGAGCGTCGGGACTTTCGTCCCGGCAAATTGCGGGCCGACCTTTATACCCGCATCGAGTTTGCGAATCTGCTTGAGGGTCATGTCGCGGATTTTGCCCTTGCCGTTGGTCGTGCCATCGACGGTCTCATTGTGCATGATGACCAGTTTGTTGTCGGCAGTCGTGCGAATGTCGCACTCAACGTAGTCGATGCCCAGGTCGATGCCGGCCTTCAGGGACAAGAGGGTGTTGGACGGAACGCCTTCGTGCGCCCCGCGGTGGGCGATCACCATAATGTGCTGCGGCTTAGCCTGAGCCAAGCCGAAAACCGGCAGCAAGACCATTAAGATCGCGCTAAGAGGAAGTTTGCGCAAGATGCAGTTCCCTTCTTGGCGAAAGTTTTTCATAATTTCGACTTCAATCCATAGTCCAATCGGCGATTGCTCGTCAAGTGAAAATCCTGTCGCGAGAAAATGACGAATTTCTCAAGGGCGTTTGACAATGCCCTTAGCGGGCAGTAGATTTGCGACACCTTAGACGGGGGGAGGATCATTACTATGCGTTCCAAGAAATCAAAAACGTCGGCGCCGGGATTTTCGCGGCGGGAATTTCTTCTCACGGTCGGCGCTACCGCTCCGACCATCAGTTTGATGGAAGGCGAAGCCAGTGGCATGCCCCGACCAAGCCCGAGACCGGATGGGGCCGACGCCAGCGGCAAGTTCACGCCCATTGATTTGAGTGCCTACTTCAACTCTTCCTCGCAGGAATTCGGGACCCGCGAGCTAGCCGCGCTGATTGGAGGCGATTCTGCCAAGGACTCCCTGATCCGCGTTCCCGGGGGCCAGCGTGACATGCAGGGAATCCCCTTTATCCTGGGGCCCGAAGACTTGCAGCGCAAAGGTTGGATTGTCCTCAGCACCAACACCGGACCCACGGCCACCGCGCGAGTGGAAATCCCTTTGGGGCAGAAAGCGCATTTCCTCTGCCTGACTTCCTTCTGCGACTTTGATAAGAACGAGTCGCCGGAGCCGGGGAAGGATGTGTTCCAAAACGTGGGCCAACGGTTGGCCGATTTGACTTTAGTTTATGAGGACAACGGAACAAAGGCGTTGCCCATTCGCCGCCGGTTTGAAACGAACGCGGTTTTGGAGCCTTGGGGGCACCTTAGCTTTGCAGCGATGCCGCCCGGAAAATTGCGCGCGACGAAGCTCAATGACCCTCTGCGCAATGCCAGCCAGTGGGGAAATCTCCAGACCTCGGTCGCGGGAGGCGGCCCGGGAGCCCCCAACCTGGGAATCGTTTGGGTGTGCGCCCTTGAAAACCCTGAGCCCGAGCGGAACATTCGTGCTGTGCGGATTGAAGCGGCCGGCGAGGATGCCTTGGTGATCTGCGGTATGACGCTTTACCACCGCGCGGAGAACCCCCTCCGTTGCGAGCCCCGCGTTCTTTACCGGATTACCTTGCCGGAAGCTGCCGCTGAGGACGAAACCCGCTGGAAGCTGGAGGTGGATCTCGGCTTCGTGGGCCGCACGTTTGCTCTCCCCGATTTCGAGCCGGAGGCGTGGCTGTCCGCGCCCGCCAAGGGACTGGGTGAACATGCGGTGGTAAAACCCAGCGCCCGCTATCTTTATGCGGAGGTCATCGCCAATGTCAATGCGACGTTGACCCTGACCGATTCCAAGGCCCAGAAGCAGTATGCATTTGATCTTTCCAAAGTTGTTGCGGGCAGCGAATTGGCGGCGAGCGAGGGAGGCGGAAAGATCGAAATCGTAGAGCAGGGCCGCCGCTGGGTTCACTGCCGCGTGCTCGATCCTGAAAGCAAGCGGCCCACCCCGGTCCGCTTGGCCTTTCGCTCGAAAGAGGGCCGATATATTCCCCCTTATGGACACCGCGCTGAAATCAACGATGGGTGGTTCCAGGATTACGGCGCCGACGTTAAGCTGATGGACACTTCCTTTGCTTACGTCGATGGCACATTTCAGGTGGAACTCGAGCCGGGAGAAGTGTACGTGGAAATGACCAAGGGTTTCGAACGTCAGGCGGTGCGCCAGAAGATTGAAATCCAGCCGGGGCAGCGCGAATTGACCTTGGAAATTCCCCGCTTCACCAACCTGCGCACCAAGGGCTGGGTGACCGCCGACACGCACACCCATTTCTTGTCTCCCACGACGGCTGTGCTGGAAGCGCAGGCCGAGGGACTGAACCTGATCAACTTGTTGGCGGCCCAGTGGGGAGACCTCTTTACCAATGTGGGGGATCTCTCGTATGGACCCCTGCTTTCCGCGGACCGCGATTCGATGGTGTGGGTGGGGAGCGAGAATCGGCAGCACATCCTCGGCCACATTGGGCTCGAGGGCGTGCAGGGGAAGCCGGTTTTCCCCATGTCGGCGGACGGGCCGAGCGAGGCGTATTTGGGCGATCCTATGTGGACCAGCCTGGCGGAGTGGGCGGACGTTTGCCGCCAGCGCCAGGGGCTCGCGGTGGCTGTACACTTCCCTTATCCCACCGGTGAAATCGCTGCCGACATTGTGCTTGGCAAAATCGATGCGGTCGAGATTTGGCCGCAGGACGATCCGAAAGTTCATCACAAGGTGATCGAGGAGTTCGACACCCTGCGGTACCTCGATTGGTACCATTACTTGAATTGCGCGTATCGCCTGCCGGCGGTGGCGGGAACGGATAAGATGGGGGCTTACATGCCCGCCGGCACCAATCGCGTTTACGCCTACCTTGGCCAGCAGGAGTTCAATTATCCCAACTTCGCCAAGGCCGTGCGGGCGGGAAATACTTTCGCCACTTCCGGGCCGCTCGTAATGTTCCATGCCGACGGGCACCCGCCGGGAGCGGAGATCACTTTGGGGGCGGGCGGGGGCACCATCGAAGTCACCGCCGACGCGCAATGCTTTGTGCCGATCCATCGCCTGGAGGTTATCTTCAACGGCAAAGTGGTCGCCGCGCAGGAGGAGCCGGCGGGAGCGCGGACGATCCACCTGACAGAGAAAGTCAAGGTTGAAGGGCCGGGCTGGCTGGCGGCGCGATGTGCTTCGCAATCGCCGCGCACCACGGCGTGGAATTTTAAGATTGCCGCGCACACCTCACCGGTCTACGTGCAGGTTCCCGGGAGGGACCTGTTTTCGCCGGAGGCCGCCGCTTACTTCCTGAAGCTCATTGACGGGGCACAGACGTATGTTGAGACGCTTGCCACGCGGCCGGACGCGGAGACTTTTGGCCGGGTTCGCAAAGTCTATACCGACGCCCGCGCCGAATTGCACCGCCGCATGCATCAGCATGGGATAGCGCATTAGCGGCAGGGGGAAAGAAATGACTCGCGCAGAGACGCAGAGGCGCAGAGAAGAAAACACAAAAGGGAAAGGCAAGAGATCAGGGAAAGAGTAGAGCAGGGAGTCGAAAGGGTCATTCTGTTTAATCTTTCTCAGCGTCTCAGCGTCTTTGCGCGAGGAAGGCTCTTATGAAAGAAAACGAGATCGGCACAATCGTTGTCAGCACCGCGATTGAGATTCATCGCGACCTGGGGCCAGGGCTTCTGGAATCGGTCTATGAGGTGGTTCTGGCGCATGAATTGAGCGTGCAGGGGTTGGAGGTCAAGCGCCAGGTTCCCATTTCAATTGTCTATAAAGGCATGGAATTTGTGGAAGCGTTTCGCGCCGATCTGCTGGTAGCCGATAAGGTCATTGTTGAACTGAAGTCCCTCCAACAGATCAATAATGCGCATCGTAAGCAGATTCAGACCTACTTGCGTCTGACGGGGTTGAAACTTGGATACATTTTCAACTTCGGAGCGGCGCTGATGAAGGATGGGATCGTAAGGGCGGTCAACGGTCTTGAAGAGGAGCCTCGCGCAAAGACGCTGAGGCGCAGAGAAGAGAATACAAGAGGGAATGAGTAGACGAGGGGAAGAAACGCCGCACGCAGTCTAAGAAGGTAATCTCTTTGGCTTTTCTCAGCGCCTCAGCGTCTCTGCGCGAGGAAAGCTCTTTAGATCCTGGGCAAAATAGTGGCAATAGGTCGAAAGGGCGGGGATTTGACTGAACACCCGGGTGTAGAATGTCGTCAAAATGGTATGCGAATAATAGCCATCTGTCCCCCATCCCCCTGACAACTCTTTCGGCAGCCGCGGAGGGAAAGGTGAATCGCAGAGCTGAGTCCATCTTGGAGTCCATCTTGGAAGAGTCCATCTTGGAACTTGCCTGAAGCGATGCTTTCCTTTATCCTGAAAGCCATGGAAGTGCGCTTTAACCCCGATCTGCAGGCCAAGCTCGACAAGTTGGCAACCGAAACCGGACGCCCAACGGGTGAACTGGTTGAGGATGTTGTTGCCGGATATTTCGACGAGCTTGCCCAGACGCGGGAAATGCTCAACCGCCGGTATGACGACCTGAAAAGCGGCAGGGTGAAACCCCTCGACGGCGAGGAATTTTTTGAAAACCTGCGCCGCCGCGAGGATGAATTGCTCAAGAAGCACTCGGCTCAATGAGCGCAGAGCTGGGGTTTGCCCTTCATCCCCTCGCCGCACAGGACATTACGGAAGTTTATCGCGGAAGATAACCCGCTTGCGGCCCGCCGTGTTCGAGAGGAGATACTCGGCACCCTTCGCGGGCTTGTGCCTTTTCCCCATCAGGGCCACCGACGCCCGGACCTTACTTCACGGCCTTTGCGGTTCACGCTGGTACGCGATTATTTGATTGCCTATGCGCCGGATGAAAAACCCTTGTGGGTTGTGGCCGTGATGCACGGGCGCCGCAACCCCCGTGTGATGGCCGCGATCCTTAGGGGCAGACAATAATCCCACGTTTCTTGCGCAGCGCCGGCCGGGGTGAGGGGGCGCCACGGGAATATCGGAAACCCGGCACGCAGGTTTCCTACCGGTAGGAAAAAGTGAAAAGAATTTGTAAAATTTTTTCCTACCGGTAGGAAAACGGCCCAGAATTCTCTTGACAAGACACCTAGGCTCTGCCTTAGCCTGGGGGGAGGGGGCGGAACGCGGCCCCTTCACCGGGTCGCCCGGAGGAAAGGACGGATGCCCAGACCGACGCGGGAAACACAGGACATAAATATCCGGCAGGGGGGAGGTCCCATCGTCGCGACGGAGGGGAAAATGGCGGAATTATGCACTTGACAAAGCAAACTGAATCTGCTATGCTTTGAGCATGAAAAACACAGGATTGCTTGCCCCACATTACCGAGACGAAGACGCAGCGCGAGAGCACATCGAAAAGACTCGCTGGCCGGATGGCCCCGTGTGCCCGCATTGCGGCGTGGTCAACGAAGCAACAAAGCTAGAGCCGCGTGAAGGCTCAAAGAAGGGGGTCCGCAAAGGCGTGTGGAACTGTAATGCGTGCCGGGAACAATTCACCGTCACTGTGGGCTCTATCTTTGAAGACTCGCACATCCCGCTCCATAAATGGCTGCTGGCGATTCACTTAATGGCCTCTTCAAAGAAAGGAATATCTGCGCACCAGTTGATGCGAAACTTAGAAATAGGAAGCTACAGAACAGCATGGTTCATGGCTCACCGCATCCGCTGGGCGCTAACGCAAGAGCCCATCAAGGGAGCATTGCAGGGAGTTGTGGAGATCGACGAAACCTACATCGGCCCGAAGGTAAGAGGGAAAGGGGTTAAGGCCGGGAAGGATGCTAAGGTTCCAGTCGTTTCTCTGGTGGAGCGCGGCGGACGTGCCCGGTCGTATCAGGTTGAACGGGTCAATGCGAGGGAGTTGAGACCGCTTATCAATGAGCACATCCACGGATGGTCGCAGGTGATGACCGATGATGCCAGCGTCTACCCGGTCATCCTAAAGAACCGCGTGGCCTCGCATGACGTGGTTAACCACAGCAAGGACGAATACGTGCGGCATGAGAATGGAAGGTGCATCACAACCAATAGCGTCGAGAGCTTCTTCGCTATCGTGAAGCGCGGGCACTACGGCGTCTACCACCATTGGAGTAAGAAGTACATGGGGCAGTATCTTCGGGAGTACGATTGGCGTTATAATGTGCGGGCGTTGCCAGATGTCGAGCGCAGTGTTGTGGCGCTGAAAATGACAGTTGGTAAACGGCTGGTGTTGAAGCCGTCGATTGGAAAGGGTTAGCTTGGCTTTTTTGGCCCGCAGAATTCTTGGCGGAAGGCTCCGGGCCAATAAGAGCATATCATTGCTCTGCCTAGAAAGCAGGGTAGTGCGGTGGTGTGCAAAAATCAATCAAAAATTTCAAAGAATGTCTCGCAGGGGTATCGAATGATAGATGAAATATTCATTGAGCACTTCAGGGGGTTCAGTTCCACCCACATTACCGGCCTCAAAAGGGTAAATGTCATTGTAGGCAAAAATGCCAGCGGTAAAACGGCGCTCTTAGAGTCGATTTTCTTGTCGGCGGGGGCGGCCGGACCACAGGTCACCTTACAACTACGCGCTCTACGTCAGCTTGGCAACATCCTTCAGATAGTTGGGGAGCCTTCAGCATATCGGTCTCTTTGGGAAGACTTGTTTCACTGGTTCGATCAGGACAAAACTGTCTCAATAAAAATCGTGGGCAGTAACGCCGACTCTCGCTCGATGAGGGTTTTATATGAAGATTCTCCAAGTCAACTCTTGCCTTTTGGTTTAGACGCATCCAGTTCGTCGCGGCCACTTAGTACAACTCTTATGCCACAGGTCTTATTCGAATGGCAACGGGGAGACGATCCTCCAATCCAAGTCAGACCTAAAATCGGTCCCAGAGGTTTTGAATTCGAGGGCGCGTCCGCCGAGCATTTCCCGGTGATAATGTTTAGCCCACATGCCACTGATGCACCCGATGAAAACGCTAAGAGGTTTTCGGGATTGAGTAAGACCGGAAAAATCAGTAGCATCGTAAGGATACTAAGGGCTGAATACCCTTTCATTAGATCGCTTTCGATAGAGTATAGCGGCACTGTCCCCACCGTACATGCATCCTTGACTCACAATTATGGAAAGAAAATCCCTGTGGCGCTGATCTCGGATGGAATCAATAGACTACTCAGTATTATGCTCGGAATTGGAACTTTTCCGAAGGGAGCAATCTTGATTGACCAAATTGAAGATGGTTTTTATTACGCCCGAATGCCATCTATTTGGAAGGCTCTTTACCGACTTGCACAACTGAATGAGGCTCAAATTTTTGCGACCACCCATAGCCTTGAATGCCTGAGTGCTCTCCAAGAAGCTATGCGTGGAAACGAAAATGACTTTTCTTTAATTTACGCACAAAAAGAGAATGGCGTTTGTAAAATCACGACCACCAAGGGGAAGTTTTTTGAGGCTACGATAAAGCAGGGATTCGACCCTCGATGACGTATATACTTGAACAGGAGGTCAAGGACATAGCATCGCCATTCCTTATCATCTGTGATGGCTACTCCGATGTCCGCTTAATTGATAAACTCTTACAGCATCACCATATTTCAAATTGTAGAGTTGGCTGCAAGAGTGATAAATTCGCGCCTAACCTTCGAAGCTATTTAGCGGCTATCAAGGGGGTTGCAGACCTTCAATCTAGGCTCATAAAAGGAATGCTTGTCGTCATGGACGCCGATAAATCTCCCAAATCAGCTTTTGTTACTGCTTGCGAGGCGCTTGAATTTGCTGAGTTTCCTGTACCGTCAAGGCCTTTCGTAATTGAAGAACTAAACCCACGGGTGGCGGTCTATATCGTTCCAGGTATCAAGCGCAAAGGAACATTAGAGCATCTACTCCTCGAAGCAGCTTATAAGAAGAACCCACGAGCTGAGAAGTGCACAGATGAGTTCTTCCGCTGCATAGGAAACGCAAGGTCTACCGCGAACGCAAAAGCAAAGATGCGAATGTCGGCCCTTGTTGCTTCAACCTGTACTGGAAATCCTTGGGCTTCGGCGGCGATGATATGGAGTGATAAACGTAATCCCGTACCGATCAACAGTTCGTGCTTTAAGCACCTTGTAAGCTTTATAAAGAAGTTCTCAGGATAATCTATGCCAAAGCCCGGAAACAAAATCCGCATTCCGCTGCCCGAGAAGGAGGCGCTCTCCCTTCTTCTCAAGGTGAAGCCGACCGCCGACATGCCCCGGCAGGGGGCGCAGCCGTTTGGGTCGAGCAAAACCAAGAAACGTGCAAAGTAAATGGAAGCGCGCACTGTCTGCACTCACTGCAAGAAAACGATCAGGGTTACCGGTCCAGACCCTCCTAAGAAAGTTGTGCAAAAGCACCCAACCATTATTCGCTGCCCCGCCTGTGACTGGCCAAACGTAGTGATTTGGAGGAAAGGACTAGAATATAGGGCGACCTGCGAGACAGACAAACCAATCCATTGAACCTCCTACGGCCTGCCCTTGCTTCGTCAAGTGCATAATTCCGAGAAAAAATGACCGAAAACCGGTCTCTCGCGATGTTGATGAAACCAAAAGAGTTAAAATCAGTCTCTGGCGATGTTGATGAAAAGAAAGGTGGTTGTCTCAGAGGAATCCGAAATGACGATTTAGGTGTACAGTAATGGGCGCAAAATGCACCGCAGCCAAAAATCTTACCGTCTTCTCCCGGTGCGGAAAAAAGTTTGAATGCTGTTATCCCGAGCGGAGATGTCATGAGCCTCCGATGACCACGGTGGACGAAACTGCGCGAAGCGCCTTGGACTGCGGCGCAGCCGCTTTTCATCATCCTGACAGGAGCACGGACCAGAAATGAAAAATCCCAGATTCCTGATTTTGTTTCTTGGATTATCGATCTCCCCATCTGTTTATGCATCCACGCTGCACATCCAGGTAGTGGATGAGTCTGGTCAGCCCGCCCGGGGGCGGCTGGAGGTGCGGGGGGCGGGCGGAAAGATGTATCAACCCGCCGAGGCATTGCGCGACCTGACGGCGGGGACGCATGGCGTGCAGCCGGAGTATTTGGGCAGCTTCATTGTCCATGGTGATTGTCAGATCGAGCTTCCTCCCGGCCGTTTCTTGGTGATCGGCGAACACGGCACGGAGTACCGGCGCGTGGAGAAGTCGGTTACGGTGGCTGCCGATGGAGTGACCAACGTGACCGTGTCGCTCCACCCCTGGATTCGGATGGGGAAAATGGGTTGGTGGAGCGGCGACCTTCATGTGCACCGCCCACCCGCCGACGCGCAAAAGGCGGTGCTGGCGGAGGATTTGAATTTTTGCCCGGTCATCACTGACTGGCCGCACCGGAAGAATTATCAGTTCCAGACGGGCGACATTTGGGGGGCTGACGCGAATGCTGTTATCGGAATCGATGCCCGCCACTTCGTGACGCTGAGAAATGCTGAAGATGAACGGGGTGGCGGGGCCTGGCTGTTCTTGCAACTCCCGTCGCCTCTCCAGGACCTTAACAAGTCTGCGGACTGGTGGCCCCCAGCCTTGAGCTTCCTTCACCAAGCCCGCGACCCGCGCCCTCCCCATGGCCTTTTTCCCTGGATCGATGCGGAGAAACCTTTCTGGTGGGAAGTGCCGGTGATCATGGCTCTCGCGCCCGCCGATTCCATGGAGATTCTCTGCAATCAACTGACCGAGTATGGAATCGAGGCCAGTGAAGCCTGGGGGCGTCCGCGCGAGCGCAGCTTTGCCGGGCGCGAGGGCTGGGTGAGTTACCTCCTGAGTCTCTATTATCATTACCTCAATCTGGGGTTTCACCTTCCCGCGGCGGCGGGGACGGCCAGCGGCGTTCTTCCCAATCCCATAGGTTTCAACCGTGTCTACGTGAATTTTTCCGGCCCTTTCTCCGAGGAAAAATGGTTCAGGGCCCTGCGCGAAGGCCCCAGCTTTGTCACTAATGGTCCCATGCTTTTCTTCCATGTGAAGCCGCAGGGGGCGCTGAGAAAAGTCACCGTGGAGGCGCATTCCTCCGAGCCCCTGGATCGCATCGAGATTGTGGCCAACGGAGAAGTCATTCAGTGGTACCCCCTCCCTCCCGGCACGGCGGATTTCCAGGCGGAAAGCACGGTCGATCCGCAAAAATATTCCTGGATTGCCGCGCGCTGCTTTTTGCGGGGGGGAGACACGCTCCGCCTCGCGCACACCAGTCCCGTCTATTTGCCCGGGCATTACGATTGCCGCTCAGACGCGAAGTATTATGTTGATTGGATGGATAATCTCATTCATCAAACCAAGGAAAATCCCAAACGCTTTCCCTCCGCCACCGAACAAGAACAGGATCTCGACACGTACGGGCAAGCGCTTGCCTTCTATCAGCAGAAATTGGCGCAGGGGTGCGCGGCGGATTGAGCATGGGCGCTGGGCGGGCTCGACGAAATCGAGCCGTGAGCATATCCCCAGCGCGCCGGCGGCATCGGGGATCCTGGGAGTTGCTCCGCGGATCAACGCACCATCGTTGCCCCGGAAGTAAGATGGATGGCAACGCGATGCTGGAAGCTCCCGGGGCGCCCGTCCTGGCGTACCACCCGTGCCTGAACCGGAATGGCCACGCTGTCCGGATGGTAGGGCAAGATGACCTCGACGGTTTCTCCCACCTCGTAACCTTGCTCGGTGGCGAAATAAACTCCGGTCCGGGAAACGTTTATCGTTTCGCAAATATCGAAGGTGGGCTTGCCGTACTTGGTGCGGATAATTTTGATCGGGAGGTGAATGGGCGCTCGCCCTTTTAGCCGATGGTCCTTTACGGGTTGGTCCGGGGTTTCTGCGTGGGCTTCGGCTGAAGCCGTATCCCCGGGGGGAGGTGCTTCCGCCGCAGGAGGTTTTTCAACGGTAAAAACCCATTCGGTTGTGGCTTTGCAGGCATCGCATGGGCGGGCGATGGTGAAGCCTTCACCGACAGATTCGGTCTCCGCCTCCGGCACCGGTGTAGAAACTGTTTGATGGCACCGGCTGCATTCCAGGAGAACAACGGGCGCAGCATCCTCCGTCGCCGGGCCATCCGGGATCGAATCCGGTTCCCAAATCTCCCCTTCGGGGTCGATCAGTTCGAGCCCAATAGCATAAAGATCCTGGTCGGCGCGAGTGTTAATCCACGCCACCCGAAAGGTGCCTCCAATCTGGGTCCGCACGTTCATAATGTGCAGTTCGGAGTCGGGATCAACCCGATCGCGGAGGCGAATTACAATGAAATCCTGGGTCAGACGGGTCGTCGAGGTCAGCTCATCGAAAAACCGGTGCTCATGCGACATGCCACGGACACGAATGGGGACTTTGACCTCGGGGGCTCCGGCGATCACGTATTTGCGTTCCATAATCTTCTGTTGGCAAGGCACCCGGGAAAGAGAGCGCCTCTTTCCCGGGTAAAGATCTTAGGGCCCACGGCAGCCCTCGCGAAAGCGCTTGAACATGTAATTCTAGCACTGCGGTGAGAGAAGTAAGATTTTTTCAGGGGGGAACTAACTCGGAAGATAGCTGGAGCGCGCCGGGCGCGATCGGAAATCCAGGGAGTTTCTCCGGGGATCAGCCCTACGTAGTTGCTCCGGAAGTAAGATGGATGGCGACGCGCTTCTGGGGGGTTCCTGGGGGCTGGTCTTGGCGTACCACCCGTGCTTGAACCGGAATGGCCACGCTGTCCGGATGGTAGGGCATGATGACCTTCACGGTTCCTCCCACCTCGTAGCTTTGTTTGGTGGCGAAATATACTCCGGTCCGGGAAACGTTTATCGTTTCGCCGATATCGAAGACCACCGAGCCGTATTTGTTGCGTATAATTTTGATGGCGAGCTTGATGGGCGCTCGCCCTTTTTGCCTCTGTTCCTTTATGGTTTCGGCCGATTTTCGTGTGGAGGCGCCGGCCGAAGCCGTTTCCTCTTGGTGAGGCGCTTCCGCCGGAAGCGGTTTTTCAATAGCATAAGCCCAGCCGGTTGTGGCTTTGCAGGTATCGCAAGGGCGGGCGATGGAGAATCCTTCGCTGAGAGATTCGGTGTCGGCCTCAGGCACTTGTGTAGAAACCCTTTGATGGCACCGCTGGCATTCCAACTGAACAACGGGTGCAGCATCCTCTGTCTCCCGGCCATCGGGGATCGAATCCGGTTCCCAAATCTCCCCTTCCGGGTCGAGCAGTTCGAGCCCAACAGAATGAAAGTCCTGTTCGGCGCGAGTGTAAATCCATGCCACCCGATAGGTGCCTCCAATCTGGGTCCGCATGTTGGTAATGTGCAATTCGGAGTCGAGATCAACCTGGTCGTGAAGGTGAATCACAATGAAATCCTGGGTGAGGCGGGTTGTCGAGGCGAGTTCATCGAAAAAGCGGTGCTCATGCGACATGCCGCGGACACGAACCGCGACACTAACCTCGGGAGCTCCGGCGATGGTGTGTTTGCGTTCCATAATCCTCCGCTTCCGAGGCGCCCTGGAGACAGAACGCCTTTTTCGAAGGTAAAGTTCTTAGGGCCGATGGCAGCCCTGTCGAAAACATTTGGTCATATCATTTTAGCACTGCCGCGAGAGAAGTGTAGTCTTTTCTGGGCGGTCCTAAATCGTGCCCCGCATTCACTTGCTCGGCTCATTCGTTTTCGAAGTCAATTCCAAATAATCCCGCTCGAGGATTCTCGTCGGAGCGGACAGGGCCGTGAGCTGGTCCAGGTCGAAGTCGCGATAGAGGTCCAAACAGAACAGGTCGGGCGCCTCACCGTAGGTAACGGGATTGTCGAAAAGGTAGCGCAGGCTCCGCATCCCGGCGTGGATTTCAACCGCAGAAAACAGGTCGGGCATCAGGGCTGTGGCGATCAGCGACACCACCTGGCTGCGCATGCCGGTGCTCTCCAGGCGGACGCGAGGCGCTTGCCAATATTCCTTCGCCCAGCGTGCCAAGGCGATCAGTTGGGCTGCTTCCAGTCCCAGGGGACGCTCGCCGACAGAATTGAGCATATTGGTATAGCGGGCGGGCCCTGGAGGGGCCGCGTCACCCGTGAATACGAGGTCCAGCACCAGCACTTGTTCTCCGCGCTCGATGCGGTCCGCCACTTCCGGCACGCGATTCCACGCTTCTTCGCCGGCCGCATGCACCCCTTTATCATTCAGCACGAGGGTCAACGGCGCCTGAGCGGGTGTGGGGATTTCCTTCAACCAAACCCCCGTCGCGCTCAATTCATTGCTTATTTCAAAACGGTAGGAAAGCGATTCCACCTGATTGTCATAAGAGTCGAATTCCGGCCAGGGCCGCTTTACGGTTACAGGGCGGTAGCGAACAACATCGCGGAGCCGGCTTCGCCCCGAGGCGGACCACTCCTGTCGTTGGGCGGGTTCCGAAGGAATGGGCGCGCGCGTTACTTCCGCCGCCAATTTTCGCGCCAACCCCAGAATCGTCAGATTATTACTTGGCAGGCCCCCTGCAAGTTCGTCATAGCTTTTGATATCGTCTCCAACCGGGATTTCCTTTTCGTCCATGGGGAGGCTGAATTGTTCGGTGAGGAATCGATAGATCTGTTGGCGATTGTCGAGCCCCAGATTGTGCGCGGAGATGTCAGTGTTCTGATGAAATTGGAAATCCTCTGCCTTTCCGAACAGCTTAAAGAAGGGGACAACGGCGTCATAGACAAAGGGCCTGACCAGAGGCGCGCGATAGCAACAATTGTCTTCGGCGTTGTAGATCAATAAGGTGGGGCGGGGGGCGCGCATGGCCGTCAGCGTCGAATAATCCTGGCCCGCCAGAAGGTCCGTGGCGTTTTCTTCGATGTCTCCGGTGTCGCCGACGGTGACGCGGGTCAGGAGCGTTTCGTAACCCGCCACGGGAATCGCCACCTTGACGCGCGGGTCGAGGCTGCTGAGCATGATCGTCTGCCACCCACCGCCCGATAGGCCCGTGACCCCGATTCGTTCACGGTCAACCTGCGGATGGTCGTAAAGGATATCGAGGGCCTTGTGCATCGCCAAGAAAAAGAGACCGACCCCGTCCGCGCCCACCAGGTTCAGATGGGCGGAGAAGGAGTGCGAATTCTCTTTGCTTCGCAATTCCCCCATGTCCAGCCATTCGGGATTCAGAGCGATCATTCCGCGCAGGGCTTGATTGATGCAGAGCCTCTGCTCGAAATCGGACGCTTTGCCGGGCCCGAAATGGCCCATGACATCCAACACGCCGGGGGCTTTGCCGCTCAACCGGGCGGGCTCGTAGAGAAGGGCCGTCGTGTACAACCCGGGAACGATTTCGTAGCGCAGTTTCCGCAGCCGGTATCCCGGGCCAGTGGGGACTATTCCCAAATCCTCAAACCTGGGCGGAGAGGTTCGCCACGCCTGCGGCCAGCCATGAAGGACAGTGTTTTCGACCAGGCGCTGGCGGATCTGGTCCGCTTGCGCCGCCCATTGCGCGGCATTGCTCGGGGCCGGAAGCTGGGGAACTTGCTCCAAGAGAAAGTGTTCGAGCTGATAGGTCACAACTTCCGGCGGCTGGAGCTGCCTCGCCAAAATGGATTTCACCTGCTCGCTGTCACTCTGGGCTTGAGCGTTGCCCGCGCGGAGCACGATGATCAGTACAATTATGACAATTCGTTTCATCCCGACCTCCCAATCGCATCTCCGGGTTAGGCAGACCCCACACCAAAGACCTTTTCCGTGTAGATCCGGCTGCGGCGCAGGTCTTCTTCCAGCCCGCGGGTCATGACCGTGTCTTTTTCGTAGGCCAATTCCACAACCAGGAAGCCCTGGTAGTTGATCTGGTGTAAGTATTCTGCGACCTGCGAGTAATCAACATCTCCCGGCCCGAAGTCTTCCATCCACACGCCATGTTGGGAGTTCCGCAGGTGCAGGCTCTCGATCCGCGTGCCCACCCTGCGCAAAAACGGCATTACTTCCTGACCGCCACGATAAGCCCAGTGCACATCCACGCAAAAACCCACCAGCTTGGGGTTTATATGCAGCAACTCGTACCACCATTCGCGCGCGTTATCGCGGAGTTCGGGGGTGTGGTGGTGCAGCAGGAGCTTCATTCCTCGGTGGTGCAAGGCTGCCCCCAATTGGTTTATGTAGCGGACCTGGGTTTTGATCTCATTGTCGGATTTGATCCCCTGGTTCGGCTTGGGGCTGGGGTTGGTAATGATGACCCGCGTTCCCAGGGGTTTGAGGAAGTCCGCCAACTCCTGGACGGCCTGGATCGACGCCGCGGCGGCTGGCGCTTCGTGCAGGGTGGTGCTGGCGTAGACGCTTTCCGGCTTCAACGCGAATTTCGCCAACAGTTCGCGCGTTTGCTGACGCACCTGCGGCTTGAAGAATGGGTCGGAGAGTTCCACACGCTGGTATCCCGCCTGATGCGTTTCCCGCAGCGCCTCTTCCTCACCTTCGGCCAGGGTCACTCGGTGGGAAGCGAAATACTGGGTCCAGATGTAGGCTTCCACGGACAGCTTGGGAGCATATCCACCGGCGCCTTTGTCGGGTGAACCCCAGATGACGCCGGGTGGGATGAGCGATGCGCCGGCAAACTTGAGAACCTTCGTTAAGATTCCTCGACGAGTGCACGGCGCCATCATGACTTTCATGGTCACTCCTTAATCGCCTCAACAAATCTGCAAAGCGATAGTTCTCCAGCATGGGCCTTGAGCAAGCCGGGCCAACAGCGGAAGACTGTACCAGCTTGCTCTGGGCTTCACAATCAGATATCTTGCGCCGTGCAAGTTCCGTTTCCAAATGCGGCATAGGGTTAGGAGGGAGCATGTCGTTCTCACGACGAAGTCTTTTGAAAAATGTTGTGGCAGGAGCAGGCCTCGCGATGGGAACTCAAACGGCCCATGGAAAGGGCGCGTCCAAGAGCCTCACGCCTGCCGCGTCTGAGGGCAGCGCGTCACCAGGCCATCCACAAGCACCGAGTGGACCGGACCCTCTGTTTGAGAAACCCGCGCCGATCACCCTGGCAGAACTGGCGCAGAGAAAGACCATCGGCGTGACCGTGGCCGAGGTGAACGATTACGCGCCCGCCCGCTACCAGGGGGACCTTGCGCCCAGTCCTCCGCATGCCGATCATAATGCCAAGAAGGCGATCATCATAGTTTGGAAAGACCAACCGCACCGCCTCGTCTTCAGCCACGAGGCAAGCTACGATCCCTGGATGGAATTGCCCAATGGCGTGGGCCTCTGCAATCAATTTTTCGAAGGCAACTTTGGATGGGCGGAGCTTTTTAATAACAACGGCCGCAAGGAACGTAACAGCTTTGTCGATATCGTCCAGAGTGGACCGCACCGCGTGTGGGTGCGCTGGAACTATCTCTGCGTGAACAAGGATGACGACTCCCACCCGGCCCTCCGCGGCACGGAGGATTACATCACTTACCCCAATGGTTTGGTGTGGCGCCGCCTGACGTATACCTCGCTGATGCCGGACGATCCCAAAGGTTACAGTTGGCAACCCATCGACTTCTTTGCCGGCGCCCCCGCGGGGACCACGTGGAAGGACCTGTTTCTGCGCGATGAACAGCACGGCGACTACCTGGTGGGCTCGGTTATCGATGCCTATTCCCCCAAGCGGTACGACGTATTTTGGGACGACGATGGCAAGCCGCGGCGAGTCGGCAACGCACCGTTGCTACTCGAGATTTCGCATTCGCGAGGCTTCGCATTGATCATGACGTTTAAGGATGGGTTTCTGTTTACGATCATGGGCGCGTCCAGCGGATTCCCCAGCGAAAAGAGCCAGATTGTTGACAATTCCTTCGATGACACTGGAGGGGAGGGATGGGTGGCGGAGCGCTGGGACCACTGGCCAGTGGGATGGTTGAATTCCCAAACTCACGATTACAAGCCCGGCTCGCAATATCCCTATAGCTTCGGCCCGTTCTCCCATTACATTCTGAACAAGCCCATGAAGAATCCCAGGACGGATTACAACCCGGCAGCCCGGGACATGGAGCTGAACCGGTGGTCGGAGAAACATGTGTACTACACGCTGACCGGCCTCGCTCAGGATATTGAGTCAATTCGCCGGCTGGCGAAGCGCTGGCTCGATCAAGGCGACCACTGCGCGCAGCCCGAGAGCATTGCGAATTTGGGCTAAGCGCACCCGCTTCGCAGGCGGTGAAATGGCTCAAAAAAACAGCCCCCTTTTCACAGATTTTGCTCTTGGTGTGGCCGGATGTCGTGTAACGGACGGCGGACAAAGGGTTATCCCTCATCAAAAGCTGAGCATTTATCACAACTTTTTCTCGGCTTCGTTCCTAAACCACCCAGGCCTCAGTAGCCCGCAGAGATGGTCACACCTTGAAAAGGCGGACTTTTGTTGTCTTTTCAGCCAACCTGAGGCAGGGCTCGCCCGAGCCGCGTGAGGGGTAAGATTCTTGGCCGCTAAAAATCCGAGCATTTTTCACAATTTTTTCTTGACAACATGATCCAGATCAGATAGAAGGGGCGTGTCTCGAAGCGCAAGCGAGACAGGTAGCCGGAAGCACTGCTGCGATCGATTTTCCAATTTCTGCGTCGGGTTTTAGTTGGGCGGTAGACGGCCTGCGCCGTCTGCAAGCGAATTTTGCATTGTCCCACCAAGAGATTTCACAAGCGAGGAAGTGGCGGCGACCTGTCCTGTAATTTGAACGAGATGGACGGGGCTGATCTAATCCAGCAGAAGTTGGGTTGCCATGCTGTCATTTCATGGCGTGAAAGTGAAGCGATCGCCTTTGCGAACTTCCCCTGCGAGGTTCGATTCCCCTGTAAACTTGCTCTTAGCTCCCCGCTGCGCCAAAGAGGCGCGGTTGAAAACTTCGCCTCATTTTCATCAACGTGTAACCGGAGGCTGTTAACAATTAACATTCTAGTGGCCCTGGCAATCACCGATTTTATGACCACGATGTGCTTACGCACATTGATCGAGGAGGATTAACGATGGCTTTCATAACCAGAGCAAGATTAACCCTAGGGTGTGTGTTTCTAATAGTGATTGGTTTGGCGGTCCCCGGCTGGGGGCAGAGCCTTAACGGGAGCTTGAGCGGGAAGGTGACTGATCCCAGTCACGCTTCCGTGCCGGGCGCCCTCGTCACCGTCCAGAGCGCGGCCACAGGAGTTTCGCAGACCTTCACCACGGGCCCGGACGGACTTTACACTTTTCCCAATCTGCTGCGTGGCGCCTATACCCTCACGGTTGAAGCAAAGGGCTTTCGCAAGTTCGAGCAGCAGGGCATCACCCTTGATTTGAACGCCCGCGCCACCGCGGATGTCAGTCTGGTGGTCGGAGCGACGACGCAGACGGTGGAAGTCCACGCGAATGCTTCGCCGCTGAACCATGAAAGCGGCGTCATATCCAACTCGGTGCCGCCCGCGACGCTGGAAAACCTGCCTCTGACCGTCAGCGGTGGCATCCGCAACGCCGCGTCGTTCGTCGCCATGATGCCGGGTGTGACCACTTCCGCCCGCACCAGCGTCTATAGCCCGCGCTTCGCCGGTGGGCCCGCCTGGGGCGATGACGCCGTGCTGGATGGAGTCTCCATGGTGGAAGGTTTGCTCAATCCTTCCGGCATGGTGGCTCTGGCCGACTATCAACTGACCCCGGATGCCATCAGTGAAATCACCGTGCTCACCAACAACTATGACGTCCAATACGGTTCGTCCCTGGGTGGGATCGTCACCTTTGAAACCAAATCCGGGACCAATCAATTCCACGGCGACCTCTTTGAATTTGGCCGCAACTCGGTCCTCAATGCCAATGCCTGGGGCGCCAACACCAAGCCCTACGATAACGAGCACGAGTATGGCGGGACCTTGGGCGGTCCCCTGTACACTCCTGTCTTCCGGGGTCCAAGGCACAAGACTTATTTCTTCGTACTCCTGGATGCCTATCGCATCTCGGGCGGCTCCGCCCCCACGCTTAATACGCTTCCCACCATGCTGGAAAGGCAAGGCAATTTCAGCGACTGGGTGGACTCCAAGGGAAATCTGATTCCCATTTATGATCCTGCCAGTACGGTCGCCAATCCCAACTACCCAGCGTGCGGGACCATCAAGGCGACCTGCGAACCCTACCTACGCACCCAGTTCCCGGGCAACATCATTCCCAGCAATTACCCGAACTTCGCCTTTGCCAACAAGTGGATTCAATATCTTCCCGCCAACACCAATCCCGGGCTCACGAATAATTATCAATCTCCCCCTATTCCCAATTCCTACGGTTCCCACGTGAACACGTCCGATACGCGGGTGGACGAATATATCGGGAGCAAAGACCATTTTATGGCTTCCGTCCGGTATTCGGGGCAGTCCGCTCCGAGTTCCGCGCTGGCAGCGTGTGCGTTACCCCTGCCCCTTTGCTCGGATACCGAGAACATACCCTACTATAATTTTCAGGACCGGCTAAACTGGGACCATACCTTTAGCCCCACGGTTCTCAATCATTTCGGCATGGCGTATTCGGATTTTACGCAGGCGAAGCGTACTGGGGATGCCCCCTATGCCGACCAGATCCCCCAGATCGCCAACGTCTCCGCCCATAACTATCCACCCGAGATCAACTTTTCATCGGCGGATGGTTATGCCCAGTTTGGAAATACCCAGGGCTTTGCCGCGAATGACCAGACGCGCCGGCCTGCTTACATTTACAACGACGTGCTGAGTTGGTCGAAGGGCAAGCACCTGTTCAAGATGGGCGGCGAAGTCCGTTTTCTTGAACTCAATGGCCTTAACGCCACGAATCTTTCGGGGAACTTCACTTTCAACGATAACATGACGGGTATGCCGGCAGTTCCCACCGGCGTCTCCGCATCGACAACCGGAAACTCCTTTGCCAGCTTCATCACCGGGGCCGCCGGCGGCGCGACCGCCCTCTTCTGTTATATCTGTTCGTATTATGCTCGTAGTCACCAGTTTTCAGGTTTCTGGGGCGACACTTTCAAGAAATCGTCCAAGCTTACCCTCAGCTACGGCGTGCGCTGGGACGCCAGCACGCCCCTGCACGAGAAAAACAATGACTTCTCCTTTTTCAATCCTGCGGGCGTCAATACTGGCTCCGGAGGGCTCCTGGGCGACCTGGCCTTTGCGGGAACGGGCTGGGGCGCGGCGAGCTACGGAAGAACCTCGCCAGGGCAATTTTGGCTCAAGGGCTTCGGCCCGCGCTTCGGATTTGCATACGATATGGGGCACGACACCGTGGTGCGCGGAGGTTATGGAATATTTTATGGCGCCCAGTTCTACAATCAGGGCGGCATCTCCCAGGCTGGGTTTTCCGTCACGGGCAGCGCCCCGGCGGGACCAAACCAACAGTCACCGGCTATCTGGATGCAATCGTCCGGGTCCGCGTGCATAACCACGGGTCTGGCGGCGTCTTATTGCGGCTTCCCGCCCGCGGGGACCGTTTACATCGCCCCGCCCTTTATCAACTTGACGTTCGACAACGGCAAAGGCATTTCCGCCTATTCGCTTACCAGCGGCGCCCTGCCCTATGTCCAGCAGTTTACGCTGAGCGTTGAACACGCGTTCTCCAACAACCTCTTTATCACGGCTACGTACACGGGGTCGAAGGGAACGCGTCTGCTGGCGAGCATCACCGGCGAAAATGTTCTGAATCCGTCGGTGCTTTCCACTCCGCTTGCCACCGTATTGACCACCAAATTTACTGCCAGCCAGACCAGCTCGAACGGTGTCAACATTCCTTTCCCGGGCTGGGTGACTCAGATGACGGGATGCAACCCCACAATCGCCCAGGCACTCCTGTCCTTCCCGCAATTCTGCGGCACCCTGTTTCCCACCAACGAGAACGACGGCAACTCGTTTTACAACGGTTTCAGTCTCACGGTTACGAAGCGAACCTCCCACGGGCTGTGGTTCCTGGCTGACTACAACGTCCAGAAGAATATGGGGACCTGGGATGCCGGTGGCGCCCGCGGAACGAGTCCGGAAAACCTTGGCGCCGTCTC
>JBEKNU010000053.1:0-31623 GCA_049522495.1 Terriglobia bacterium | reverse complement strand
CACCCTGCTGCGCAAAGAAATGGTCGACCACCCCGAAAGCCCCCAATCCTTGGGCTTCCAACTCACCGACCGCGCCCTCACCCAGGCCGCCGACGCGTGAAAAATGTAGAAACTCCAGACGCGGGTGGGGACACCCGCGCTACAACCTCCGCCTCCTCACTTCGCATCTTTCCAGTTCTTGCCCATGCCCAAGTCGACTTTCAACGGGACACGCATGGAGTAGGCGCCTTCCATCTCCTCGCGCACGACTTCTTTGGCTCGGCCGAGTTCCGGCTCCGGCGCTTCAAAAACCAATTCATCGTGTACGGTCAGGATCATACGCGTTTGCATCTTCTCCTGCTTCAGGCGCGCATGGACTTTCACCATGGCTAGCTTCATCAGGTCCGCAGCGGTGCCCTGGAGGGGTGTGTTCATGGCCTCGCGTTCAGCGCGATTCCGAGCCTGCACGTCCGCGCTTTTAATTTCGGGTATGGGCCGCAATCGGCCGAATGCCGTGCGCACGCGGCCGGTGCTGCGCGCTTGCTCCACCAGGCCGTCGAGATAGTCTTTCACTTTGCTGTAGCGCTCAAAATAGGCATCGATATAGCGCTGCGCTTCGGTTCGGCTGGTGCCCGTGCGGCCCGCCAAACCGAATGAACTGAGCCCGTAAATCACCCCGTAATTGATGGCCTTCGCCGTGCGGCGGTGTTCATGGTTCTGGAGGCCGGGCGGCACACCGAATATTTCCAGAGCGGTGCGCGAGTGGATGTCTTCGTCGCGCGTGAAGGCCTCGATCAGCCGTGGGTCTTGGGAAAGATGCGCGAGCACACGCAGCTCAATCTGCGAGTAGTCAGCAGAGATGAGCTGGCAGCCGGGGTCGGCGACGAATGCCGCGCGGATTCGCAATCCGAACTCGTCGCCGATGGGAATGTTCTGAAGGTTGGGATTGGAGGAAGACAGCCGCCCGGTGCGCGCCACAGTTTGGTTGAACGTCGTATGCAAGCGCCCCGTTTCCGGCTGGATGAATTTGGGCAGCGCGTCGATGTATGTGGACTTGAGCTTGGCGCGCGTGCGGTATTCGATGATCTTGCGCGGAAGTTCGTGCTTTTCGGCGAGTGCTTCCAGCACCGAAGCGTCAGTGGAATACTGCCCGCTCTTCTTCAAGCGTTTGCCGCCCGGAAGCTTGAGCTTTTCAAACAGGATCTCGCCAAGTTGCTTGGGTGAGTCGACGTCAAAAGCCCCTGCGGCCAAATCGTAAATCTCGTGCGTTAGGGTGGTCAGTTCCCGATCAAATTCGCCGGACATTTTCGACAAAATGTCCGTATCAATGCGCACGCCCGCCGCTTCCACTTCTGCCAACACCGAACAGAGCGGCAGCTCAATCCCGTCATAGAGCTTTTGCAACTCCTCGCGGGCGATTTCCGGACGAAGCAGCTCACTCAATTGGCGCGTGCGATGGGCAGCTTCCGCGAGGGAGGAAGAAATTTTGCGACCCTGCCGCCGCAACACCACGTCAGCGAGTGTGTGGCTGGAGGCCAGCGGCTCCAGCAAGTAGGAATAGAGCATGGTGTCGTCAGCCACACCCGCCAAGGCAATTCCCTGCTTCGCCAGGAGCAGGTGGAGCAGCTTGGAGTTGTGCACGGCCTTGCGGTGCACGGGGTCACTTAGCGTGGGTGCAAGCGCCGAGAGCAAGTCCGCCAAACCTCCAGCCCCCACCGTGGCCAGCCGCTTGCCGTCGGAGAGTCCAAGCCCTGTCAGCCGGCCGGCAAAGCTCTCGTCGCCCTCCACACTCATCGCCAGGGCGAGGGAGGCACCCCGGTCAGCGGAGTGCAACCAAAGCTCGATGGCCTGCGGCGTTGTCAATTCTTCCGATTCGGCTGCGGCTTCAGCCGGCGCGGGCGCTTCCTCCAAAAACTCGCGCATGAGCGAGGTGAAACCTAATTCCTGACAGAGCGCCGTCAGCTCCGTGGTATCCAGAGGTTTTACCTGCAATTGTCCCAGAGAGGTTTCCACCGGAACGTCGGTGCGAATCGTGGCCAGCTCGCGGCTAAGCAGCGCTTCATTGCGAAAGTCGCGCAGGGCGTCACGATAGCTTTGCTTCTTGATCTGCTCGAAATTTTCCAGCGCCTTGTCGAGTGTGCCAAATTGCTGGATCACCTCCGTGGCCCCCTTCGGGCCAATGTAGCTGCGCTTTTTCTCGCCCTCCGCAAGCTGCGGCTCGTGCCCGGGCAGTGGGCGGGCGCCAGGAATATTGTCACTGGGGTCACCGGTGAGCGCCAGCCAGTCAACCACCTGCGCGGGCTCAACCCCCAGAATCTGCTTCACCTTTTCCGCATCGCAAAGGGTCTCGCCGTCGCTTGCCGCACGCGAAGGCTTCAGCACCCGGACGCGGTCGTTCACCAACTGAAACAGGTCCTCATCACCGGACACGATAAAGATCTCTGCCCCTTGCGTGGACCCGGCCCGCGCCAGCGTGCCAATCAAGTCGTCGGCCTCAAACCCTTCGAGTTCGACGAGGGGCAATCCCAAAGCGCGGCAGAATCGCCTGACGTAGGGAAGTTGCACCGACAAGTCCTCCGGGAACTCCGGCCGGTTGGCTTTGTATTCCTCAAAAAGTTTGTCGCGAAAAGTGGGCGCAGCCAGATCGAACGCCACCGCAACGTGATCGGGTTGATGGTCCTTGAGGAGCTTCCGCAGCGTGCGGACGAAAATGTATATGGCTTTGGTGGGCATCCCGCTGGGCGAAGCGAGTGTCATTTGCATAGGCGCAAAGAAGGCGCGAAAAACCAACGACATGGCATCAATGAGAAAAAGCTTATGGGCGGCTTGGGGCAAACCATCCTCCTGGCGCTCACATACATGAGCTTTTCATTCTACTCCAACCGGGGATCGGTTCATTGGACGCTTCGATGGTCCGTCGATTGATTTACGAGGATTCGATTAGCCGGTTCATCGGGTTCTTGCTTCAATCAAACCCGCCAATGCAGATTCTAAGGCGCGTCCCTGGCTGTCCTAACCTCTGAAAGCCTGAGCAGATTCGGTGACCTACAGGTATGGCTTGCGGCAGTAACGACACGAGAATCCCACGTAACTGTTGTACGATTACCACACAGCACCAATCCCATCGCTTTACAAATTAGCTGCAACTTACAGAATATACATGTGTTACTATTTAACACGAGCTTGGACCTTTAGCTGCACTAGTAGCGACTTGCGTCGGGGAGGGACTTTGGGTCAACAACACACGCTTGCCTCTGAGGTATCTCTTTCAGGGATTGGTCTCCACACCGGGGTTCCGGTCAATCTGCGGCTGTGCCCCGCTCCTGTCCACACCGGTATCGTCTTTAAGCGGACTGACTTGGACGGCTTCACCATCGAGGCGCAATCGCGCCATGTCGCCCGAGTTAGCTATGCCACCACCCTGATGAAAAAGGGCGTGTTGATTTCCACCACCGAGCACTTGCTTTCGGCGCTGGCGGGGTTGGGCGTAGACAACGCCATCGTGGAGATTAACAACTTGGAACTGCCCATCGTGGACGGCAGCGCCCTGCCCTTTGTGAAGTTGATCCGCCAAGCTGGCCTGCGAGCGCAGCGGGCCCACCGCACTTACGCCAAAATTCTTAAGCCGGTCGAGTTGTCGGAAGGCGCCAAAAAGATTGCAGTCTACCCCTCAGACACTTTTGCCGTGAGCTATTCGATTGCCTTCCCCCACCCGGTTATTGGTGCGCAATTACTGGATTTCACCCCCAGCGCCAGTTCGTATGAAAACGACATCGCTCCCGCTCGGACTTTCGGCTTTCTCGCCGAGATCGAAATGCTTTTAAAGAGCGGACTGGTCAAAGGCGGATCCCTGGAAAATGCGGTGGTATTGGATGAGGAACGCGTGATGAATCCCGAGGGCCTGCGCTATCGCGATGAATTCTGCCGCCACAAGATTCTGGATTTGATTGGCGACATTTCCCTTCTTGGGCATCCCCTGATCGGACATGTGGTTGCCGACCGGGCCGGCCACGCCATGCACACCCAATTGGTTGCCCAGTTACTGCGCCAAAAGGAATGCTGGGCCCTCACCACCAGCCCGCCGGTAAGCTCGAAAACTCCCATTTCCGTCACCGCCGAACTTGCGGCAGCAGGCGCTTAGCTGGCACCACATCGAATTCGCCAACTTGTCCGAAATTGGGTGACAAATGGTCGCGTCTCAGCGCCAAAGCTCCAGCTTGAACCCATCCTTGTCCAAAACGTACTGCGTAGAACAGTGGTAAGTGGTTTGCTATACTCTCGCTTGGCCGTTTAGCTCTGGCCAGCGGGGAGAGCCGCCCGCAGCAGGCGGATTCCATCCGTTCAACTTAGGGGGGGACATGAGGGAAAAAGAGAAGGAACTGAGTGTCTATGAATCCATGGCGGCCCGGTACGATGTGGCCGCCCGCAAGCTCGACCTGGACGAAGGCCTTTCGAACTATCTCCGCACACCCAATCGAGAAATCATTGTTCACATCCCAGTTACCATGGATGATGGCACGCTGAGGGTTTTTGACGGTTACCGCGTGCAGCACAGCATCGCGCGCGGGCCCTGCAAAGGAGGACTGCGCTACTCTCCGGACGTCAGTCTGGATGAGATTCGTGGGCTCGCCGCCGAGATGACGTGGAAGTGCGCGGTGGTGAATATCCCTTTTGGGGGAGCCAAGGGTGGCATTATCTGCGACCCCTCCAAGCTTTCCATGGGTGAACTGGAACGCATCACCCGCCGTTACACGGCGGAGATTTTGGATTACATCGGACCGGACCGCGACGTGCCGGCGCCCGACATGAATACCAATGAACAGACGATGGCATGGATTATGGACACCTACTCCATGCACATGCGGCACACGGTGACGGGCAGCGTGACCGGCAAGCCGTTCAGCCTGGGGGGATCGCTAGGGCGTCGCGAGGCGACGGGCCGCGGATGCATGATCACCGCGGACGAGGCGCTGAAGCGCTTCCGCTGGCAGAGGGAAAGCACGCGCGTGATCGTGCAGGGTTTTGGCAATGTCGGCTCGCAGGCGGCCCGCCTGATGCACGAATCCGGCTATAAGATCATCGGCGTCGCCGACATTTCAGGCGGCGTGCTCAACACCTCCGGCATCGACATTCCGCGCCTCCTGGGGTACAAGGAGAAGCACAAAACGCTCAAAGGCTTTGACGGCGGCGAGAGCATTGGAGCACAGGAGATTCTGGAGCAGGAATGCGACATCCTGCTGCCGGCCGCCACGGAAAGCGTTATCACCAGCCAGAACGCGCACAAGGTGAAGGCGAAACTTCTCGTGGAGGGCGCCAACAGCCCGACTACTCCTCCCGCCGACGACATCCTGTTTGAGCGCGGAGTATTCGTGATTCCCGATATCCTCGCCAACGCCGGCGGCGTTACGGTTTCCTATTTCGAATGGGTGCAGGACCGCGAGGGCTACTTCTGGCCGGAAGAGATCGTCAACAGCCGGCTGAAAAATATCATGGTCGACGCCTTTGCCGGGGTGGTGAGATTTGGCGAAAAACATAACGTCAATAATCGCATCGCCGCTTACATGCTGGCCATCGACCGCGTGGCGTTCTGCATCAAGTTGCGCGGGATTTACGCGTAGAACAGCAGGAGTTCTGGCGGATTTGCAAGCAGGCATGAACGGAAGTGGGGGACGCAGATGTTTCCGCCCACCCTTGAGCTAGGTACATTCCGGTTCTCTAACGGCGAATTCGGGTGGACCCGGGATCAGATCCCTCGGGTCGTCCCCATCCTCATCGAGCACAACTTGGCGATCTTGGGTGGTGAACTGTGGTGGATACCTCCCGGAGCCGATACCTTTTCGCTAGTCCCTCAGGCCGACGGCACTACGGCATGCTATACATGGACAACCAAAGAAAAACCTGGCGAATGTTGGGCAGACTTTGTCCGGCGCAGCGCTGCAGAAAGCCTCGCGGCTGTAGAAAAATGGCCTCGTCCCGGCGAACGTCCCGCGGACCTGCGTGGTCGAATCTTGTACAACCTGACGTGGGTTTCTGAGGAACAATATGCAGAGCTCGACACCGCCTAGATTTCACGCGAATGAGCACAGACCAAAGAGATGACCAAACGACTTCGAGAAAAGCCCGTCACTGCCGCAGCGGCCCTTGCTTTGTTTCTATTGTCTATAGCCGCCGGGAATCTCTACCGTGTCGGCGGCGCAGCCGTCCCTACCACGGACATCTCCAATCACCGGTACTATTCTCTGGATTCATGGATCGGGGCGATCGGGCTGCCCGATGACCCTTTCAAGTCCGTGGTCGACGCTGATGGAACCTTCTCGACCGAACTCGGCAAGACATCGGGGCGGTTCGGCGTTTATCCCCTCGCCCCGAACCAGACGCCGGTGAGGATTCGAAGCTACCTGGAAGGTAGCACGGAACGCGTGGATCAGCGCATGCTCGGGCCGCAGGTTCCGATTTCCATCACCCACAAACGTCAAGGCGCCGTCGCCATCGAGGAAACACTGTTTCTCGCCCGGCCCCTCGATTGGAGTGCGGATGTGAAGGGCGGAGGTTTGAAGGGACGCGATTCTCGACCCTTGCCACGTCAGTATCTGTTGATGACCGAGTACAGCAACCACGGGGACAAGCCCGTCGAAATCATCCCGCTCCTGGATCTGCAAGGATCCGCACCTGGGATCAATTTGGGCGATTCCTCAACGTTCGAAGTGGCCCCGAACACCCAATGCTGGACAACTTTGGCTGTCAGGCTCCTCGGAGGAAAAAACACAAAAACCTTCACGCTGGAATTGAAGCCTCTCACCATTCCGCCGGCAGGAAAGATCCAATGGGTCCTTTCGATCGACCGGGATGGTTTCAAAAACGTCAAACCCGTGGATTGGAATGAAGCGGATGAATTACGCAAGCACGCAATCGCCTATTGGGAAGAATCGACCGCGCTGCCCTATAACGTGATCGAAACTCCCGACCCCATGATCCAGTCCATTCTCGACACCAGCATCCGCGAACTTTATCAGATGCGCTATGTGATCGACGACTTACCGGTCTTTTTCTTTGGTCCTCGCAATTACAACGATTATTGGGTCCTGGACGGCTCATTTGTGACCGAGGCGTTAGCCATGCTCGGACGCCTGGACGATGCCAGTGGTTATGCTGATTACCTGCTGCTTCACCAGCAAGCGGACGGTCGCATTCAATGCATGAGCCGGTATTGGAAGGAAACCGGGATCGCCCTGGTAACTCTGTACCGCCACGCGGAGCTGTTGGGAGACAAGGAGTGGCTACGCCAGCGCTGGCCACAGTTCCGCCGGGCAGTCGAAGCGACCGAGGCATTGCGGCGCTTTGACACCTCTGCTGACCCCCGGGCGCTCAATTACCACTTAAGCCCCGAGGGGTTTGGAGATGGGGGAGTAGGTTTTGCGGCGGAGTTCACTAACGATTACTGGCTGCTCGCGGGTATGAAAGCGGCGGTGGAAGCGGCGCGGTGGCTGGGAGAGACCCAGGATGCCGAAGCTTGGGAGAAAGAATACGTCGATTTCGACCAGGTCTTCCAGAAGGCCATCGCGCGCGATGCCAAGACCGACGCGCGGGGGAACCGTTATATCCCGGCGGTAATGGGATCGGATGTGCCCGAGCATCCCACCCGAGGCCAATGGGCGTTCTGCCAGGGGGTCTACCCCGGGCGCATTTTTGCCAAAGACGACCCGCTGATGCTGGGAACGCTTAAGATGCTGGAAGCGCACGAAGTCGAAGGTGGGATCGTCGAAGATAGTGGATGGATCGGCATTTGGGCTCAATGTGGTTCGTTCTACGGGCACGACTGGCTCTGGCTCGGTGATGGGCAGAAGGCCGCGCGGCTGCTCTACGCCTTCGCCGATCATGCCTCGCCGGCATGGAATTTTCGCGAGGAACTGCCCCACCAAACCAAACTGGGTGAGGTCTTCCCCTATGCCCGAGGAAGCGGCGACATGCCTCACGTCTCTGCCGCCGCCGAGTTCATCCGTTTGGTGGGCCACCTCCTGGCCTTTGACCGCGGCCCGGATCTGCATCTCTTCGAAGGCCTACCCACGGAGTGGTTGAAGCCTGGAATGACAACCCGTCTGAACGGCCTCGTTACGCCCTTCGGACTACTGACGCTAGAACTAAAGGTTGCGATGGAGGGTAATAAGGCAACACTAAAAGTCGCGCCCCTCCGCGACCCAGCTTGCCGAAAGATCGTGGTTCATTGGCGAGGGACAACCCGGGATCTTGCCCCCGGTCAAAGCCACGAAATCGTGTTGAATCTCCAGAAAACCAATTAGGAACTCAAAAAGGCCCAATACCACTCGTCGAGATTCCCGCCCCCTCCCGGAGCAGAGGGTGCCCAAGGGAGGAGGGCAAGTGAGAGGTCGTTTTCAAACCAGTTGGACCATGACGGAACCCTTAGCCCCCTGCCGCGAGCATTGACAAAGGATTCGAGAGCAAGGACAATCACAAGGCTAAATTGCTTTTCGCTATCACCTCTCGGAAAGGAATAATGCGCAATGCCAGAATTTGATGCTGAGAAAGAATCCAAGCAGTTTTACGCCGACATTCCGGCAAAGCAGGAACCCTTCTTCGTGAAGGGCGCAGGGGCGCTCGATTGGGGCATGCAGAACCGCCTGGCGCGGATATTCAATCCCGCCTCGGGGCGCACGGTGATGCTGGCCATCGATCACGGATATTTCCAGGGGCCAACCACCGGCCTTGAGCGCATCGACTTGAACATCGTGCCGCTGCTGCCTTACACCAACGCCCTCATGTTAACGCGCGGCATCTTGCGCACCACCATCCCCGCCGCGTTCACGCATGGCGTGGTGCTGCGAGCCAGCGGTGGCCCGAGCATTTTGAAGGAACTTTCCAATGAACAGATCGCCGTCGACATTGAGGACGCAGTGCGGCTGAACGTTTCCGCTATGGCCGTGCAGGTCTTCGTAGGCGGCGAATTTGAAACGCAATCGATTCACAACATGACGCGACTGGTGGACGCCGGCTTGCGCTATGGAATCGCCACGCTGGGAGTGACCGCGGTGGGCAAGGACATGGTGCGCAATGCCAAGTACTTCCGCCTGGCGTGCCGCATCTGCGCCGAATTGGGCGCGCAGGTGGTGAAGACTTACTACGTGCCGGAAGATTTTGAGACCATCACTGCCTCGTGCCCGGTACCTGTGGTGATGGCGGGCGGCAAGAAGCTGCCTGAACTCGACGCGCTGACCATGGCCTATCGCGCCGTCAGCGAAGGCGCCGCTGGTGTCGATATGGGACGGAACATTTTCCAGTCGGACGCTCCGGCGGCCATGATTCAGGCCGTCGGGAAAGTGGTACACGAGCTAATGAAGCCCGAGCAAGCCTACGACTTCTATCAGACACTCCGGCACGAGGTGGCAGGAGTCAGGGGCTAGAATCGAAACTCGAAATTCGAAACTCGAAACTCGGCGTGTACGTTGCGAGCAATCGAATCCAGAAATTCGAAAGTCGAAACCTTGTGGTGTGACCTGCGATTTTCGAGTTTCGATTTTCGAGTTTCGTCATTTCCGAGAAACGCATGGCCAATCCTAAGGCTTTCGATCTGCTTCGCGCCGCCGCGCCTACGGTCAGCGTCGGCGTGATCACCGCCAACTTGCTCTCGCTGGGCTCGGAAATTTCGCTTTTGGAGCGGACTGGCGTGAAGCTGGCGCACGTGGATGTGATGGACGGCTGCTTTTGCCCCATGATGACGGTAGGGCCGCCCTTCATCAAGGCCATCAAGACTCCTCTGCTCAAAGACGTGCACTTGATGATTCAAGAACCAATGGAAAAGGTGGCGGACTACGTCGGCGCCGGCGCGGACATCGTCACGATTCACGTAGAGGCTTGCTCGCACGTACATCGCGTCCTACAAAAGCTCGCGACCCTCACCAACGTGAACGAGGCGGAACGGGGAATCGTGCGCGGCGTGGCGCTGAATCCCGGCACCGCGCTGGAAGCGCTCGATCCGCTTCTCGATGAGGTTGAATACATCCTGCTCCTTGCCGTTAACCCCGGGTGGGGCGGGCAGAAATACATTCCCGCCACGACCGCCCGCATCGCCCGCGTTCAGCGCATGATTGCGGACTCCGGCAGGAACATTATTCTGGGCGTCGACGGCGGGATCACGAAAGAGAATATCCGGCAGGTTGCGGCCACCGGCGTGGATCTGATCGTAACCGGCAGCGCGGTGTTCGACGGCAAGACGCCGGAAGCCAACGCGCGATTTATGCTGGAGGCCGTGGCGGCGGTGCATAGCGGCCGGTAGAAACACAACACGCTCCGGGTCGCAACATAAAAGGGACTTCACCAGCGCGGCCACGGAGGTCACGGAGAACCGATCCAGAAATAAACTCTAGTTTTTTCTCTGTGGTCTCTGTGCCCTCTGTGGTGAACATTACCCAGGGACACCCATGAAAAATCGTTGGTCTGATCGCGATGCCGACCAGTTCCTGTCTCAATACGCTGCGCGGTGGGGAGCCGATCTGGCCCTGCGCACCTACACCACGCGCCTGCTGGGCAGTGAGGAAGCGCTGGTACTCCACGGCGGCGGCAACACCTCCCTCAAAGGAACCTGGCGCAACGTCTTTGACCAGGAAACCCCCGCCCTTTTCATGAAGGCCTCCGGGTTCAATTTGGGAAGCATCCAGCCGGAAGGCCACACGCCGCTCGACCTGGAGTATTTGAAGCGGCTGTGCGCCCTCCCGGAGCTTTCCGATGACGCCATGGCGGGCGAGTTCCTAATGCATCGGCTGGTACCCAATGCCGCCGCGCCTTCCATTGAAACCCTTTCGCACGCTTACCTTCCCGCCAAATACATCGATCATACCCACGCCGACGCGATCCTGGTGCTGACCAACCAGCCGGAGGGCAAGAAGCTGATTCGCGAAGCGCTGGGAGAAGGAGTGGCGCTGGTCGATTATGTGAAGCCGGGGTTCAAGCTGGCTAAAGCTGTGATCGCCGCCTACGATGCACACCCCGGGTGCCGCGCCCTGATCTGGATGAAACATGGCATCATGACTTGGGGCGAGACGGCGCGCGACGCCTATTCCGCCATGATCGAGCTCGTCTCGCGCGCGGAGGACTTCGCCACGCGGCGCGCATCCAAACCGCTCGTGGTGGTCATGCCGGCGTTGCTGGCCGACGCGGAAAAGCGGCTCGCGGCCGTCGCGCCGGTGGTGCGGGGACTGCTGGCGCAACCCAGCGGCGACCCTGACCGCCCTTACCGCCGCATGGTGCTCCAGCCGCTGGTCAATCAGGAAATCCTGGATTTTCTCGGCTCGGATCGCGGCAAAGAGCTGGCCCTGACGCCTACCCTGACCTCCGACCATTTGGTTCGGACCAAAGCCTTGCCCCTGTGGGTCGATAACCCCGACTACAACGACCTGGCAAAATTGCGGGATCAGCTCTTAAAAGGCGTTCAGGCTTATGAGGCGGAGTACCAGTCTTACGTTGACCGGCATGCCGCGTTGATGCCTCCCGGCATGAAGCCATTCGATTCCCTGCCGCGAGTGGTTTTGCTGCCAGGGGTTGGAGGGCTGTGCGCGGGCAAGGACGCGCGCGCGGCACGCATCGCGCGCGACATCACCGCGCAAACGCTCGCCGCCAAGGCGCGCATTGCTGCTATGGGAACCTATAGCGGCCTCGCCGAGGACCATCTCTTCGAGGTGGAATACTTCACCCTGCAACATGCCAAGCTGCGAATCGAAGAACCAGCGCTCGGACGCGAGGTCGCAATTGTGACCGGAGCTGCCGGAGCGATCGGCTCGGCGATCGCGGACGGCCTTCTGGAGCAGGGATGCCACGTGGCGCTCACTGACTTGGCGGGCGCGGCCTTGGACAACCTCGGTGAAGAGCTGAAGAAAAAATACGGTGAGCGAGTAGTCACCGCTCCCCTCGATGTCACCGATCCCGCCTCCGTGGCGCAAGGATTTGACGCCGTCATCAAAACCTGGGGCGGCGTCGACCTGGTGATCGTCAATGCCGGCGTGGCCATGGTTTCGTCTCTGGAGCAGATGGATCTCGCGGCATTCCAGCGCGTCGAGCGGGTTAATACGGAGGGAACTCTCCTGCTGCTGCGCGAGGCGGCGCGCCATTTCCGCGTGCAGGGGACGGGCGGCGACATCATTCTGGTCTCGACCAAAAACGTCTTCATGCCGGGCGCGAAATTCGGCGCCTACAGCGCCACCAAGGCGGCGTCGCATCAATTAGGTCGCATCGCCAGCCAAGAAATGGCTGAGCTCGGCGTGCGCGTCAACATGGTCGCCCCGGATGCCGTTTTCTCACATGGAAGCCGCCGGTCCGGACTGTGGGCGGAAGTCGGCCCCGACCGCATGCGAGCGCGCGGGCTGGATGAAAAGGGGCTGGAACAATACTACCAGTCGCGCAATCTCTTAAAGGCCGCAGTAACCGCCCAGCACGTTTCGCGGGCAGTGCTGTTCTTTGCCACGCGGCAAACACCCACCACCGGCGCCACGATTCCCGTGGACGGCGGCCTGCCGGACTCGACACCGCGGTAAGGAGGCGGCCAGTGGCTAGTGCTAAGCGCCTAGAAAAGCCGAAACTCGAAAACCGAAACTCGCCGCGATTTTCGAGTTTCGATGACCACTGACAACGGACTACTTACAACCGCCCGCTGAATGTTACAATCCTTCCGAATGGTCAGCACGCCCCAGGAGTCAACACGTGTCATAGGAATCGACCCGGGCCTGAACATCACCGGGTACGGCGTGGTCGTGAGCCACGGAAGTGAAGTCAAACTGTTGGAAGCGGGCGTGATCCGGTTACCGCCAAGCAAAGGCGAGAATCTTCCTGATCGGCTGGAATCGCTCTTCCACGAACTCCAGCAAGTGATGAGGGAGTTCAACCCGCAGGCTATGTGCCTGGAGGAAGTGTACAGTCACGCGGATTATCCGCGCACGGCGATCCTGATGGGTCACGCGCGGGGAGTCATCTGCCTGGCGGCAAAACTGGAGGGAATCCCCGTGCTGAGTTTTTCCGCCAAGCGCGTGAAGCAATCGGTGACCGGCAACGGCAATGCCTCGAAGCTTCAGGTGCAACGCGCTGTCCAGCATTTCTTTTCGCTCCAGCGCACACCGCACCCACCCGATGTGGCCGATGCGCTGGCCGTCGCGCTGTGCTACGTCAACGCTCAGAGGAAATGGTAGGTGTCAGGTGCCAGGTGTCAGGTGTCAGAGGATTGCAGCACGATTTTACTGGCACCTCACACCCGGCACCTGAAACCTTGCACGTGGCAACTAACAACGGACAAAGGACCACGGACCCCAAAGATGATTTCCGAAATAACCGGTGAAGTTCTCTACGACCGCATTCAACGCCATTCGCTCCTGGTTCGCGTGGAGGCGGTTTGCTACGAGATCTTCGTTCCCTCGGGCATCGCCTCTCGCCTGCGCACGGCGCAGGAAGGCGAGCGCCGCAACCCGCAAACCTTTTACACGATCTATTACATTGATGGCGGCCTGGGTGGCGGTCACTTGACTCCCAAGCTGGTGGGGTTCCTCGACCCGCTCGACCGGGAGTTTTTTGAAACTTTCACCACCGTGCCGGGCGTGGGCTTTATGCGGGCGTTGAAATGCCTCATCCGGCCGCTGAACGAAATCGCCTTGGCCATCGAGCGCGGCGACGCCGCCTTCCTGCAAGATCTCCCGTATATCGGCGCCAAGACTTCGGAAAGGATCATCACCGAGTTGCGCGGGAAAATGGCCAAGTTCGCTCTGGCGCGCACGGAAGAACCGCTTTCCGTCGAACAGGAATCCGCCGCAGGGTTGAAACAAGAAGCCCTCCAGGTGCTCGAGCAGTTGGAGTATTCGCGCGCCGAAGCAGTGCGCATGGTCGAGGAGATATTCGCCAAGAACAAGAACCTGAAAACGACCGAGGAGTTCCTGCGCAAAGTTTTTGAGCAGTTACACCCGGGGAACAAAACTTAATACGGTGGGAGTCAGGAGTCAGAAGAAAGGGCACTTCATGCTGACTCCTAACTCCTGACTCCTAACTCCTGATTTTCTATGCCCAGAGAACGATTGGTTTCGCCGGAACTGATCTCGAAGGAAGAAGAGAGCTTCAATCGCACCCTTCGCCCGTCCAACATCGACGAGTACGTGGGACAGAAGAAGGTTATCGAAAAGCTCTCCATTGCTTTGCAGGCGGCGAAGCAGCGCGGCGAGTCGCTTGAACACGTGCTATTTCACGGCCCACCCGGATTGGGCAAGACCACGCTCGCATACATCATTGCCAACGTGATGGGGTCGAAGATCACAACATCGTCGGGGCCTGCCTTGGAACGGACCGGCGACCTGATGGGCATCCTGACCAATCTCGGCGAGGGCGGCATCCTTTTTATTGACGAGATCCACCGCTTGCCCGCCAACATTGAGGAATTTCTCTACCCGGCCATGGAAGACTACAAAGTGGATTTTGTGGTCGACAAGGGGATGTTTGCCAGAACCATCAACGTCCCTCTCAAAAGGTTTACGCTGGTGGGGGCCACCACTCGCGCCGGAAGCCTTTCCGCTCCGTTGCGCAACCGCTTCGGCCTCTCCTATCACCTCGAGTTCTACACGGAAGAGGATCTCTGGAAGATCATTCGTCGCTCCGCAGGTATTCTGCACGCGCAGCTTGACGATGCCGGCGCCACGGAAATCGCCCGTCGCGCGCGTGGCACTCCGAGAATTGCCAACCGCCTCCTGCGCAGGGTTCGCGACTACGCGGATGTCAAAGCCCGCGGGGCGATCAATTCCGGCGTCGCCAGCGATGCCCTGAAGCTCGAGGGCGTAGACGACCATGGCCTCGACGATCTCGACCGGAACTTCCTCTCCACAATCATTCGAATCTACAACGGCGGCCCCGTCGGGGTGGAAGCTATCGCCGCAACATTGAACGAAGAAGTCGATACCCTTGTGGACATGGTCGAGCCTTACCTGCTCCAGCAGGGCTTTGTCAGCCGCACCAAATCGGGTCGGAAAGCCAACGAGCCGGCTTATCGGCTTTTCAATTTGCCCTTGCCCGGCGCCGGCCCGCGAACGCTGTTTGATTGAGCTTCGCATTCGGCTGACCGTGTATCCATGATGCCTGAAACGAACCTCCCCATGCCGCCCGTACGACCCGGCTCCCGGCCAGGCAAGCAGGTCTACCTCGCGCTCGGTTCGAACCGCGGCGACCGAGTCGCCAATCTCCGGCGCGCCATGGAAGAACTCGGCAAAGCCGGGGTGAAAGTTCAACGGGCCTCCTCATTCTACAAAACTGAGCCCGTCGATTTCGGGCCACAGGCGTGGTTCCTGAATTGCGCCGTGGAAGCGTCCACGGAATTCATGCCGCTACAGCTTCTCAAGGCCGTCAAAGCCGTGGAGCGGGCTCTCGGACGGCGGCCCGGAGTCAACAAAGGCCCACGACCGATTGACATTGATATCCTGCTTTACGAAAATGTGGTGGTTCGGACCGCGGCCTTGACGATTCCCCACGCGCGCATGAACGAAAGGCGATTTGTGCTTGTCCCGCTGCGGGAGTTGGCGCCGGCCGCCCGTCACCCGGTCAGCAGAAGGACCGTCGCCGAGATGCTCCAGGACTCGCCGGATTTGAGCCAGGTGGTCCGCTACAAGATTGAGTGATTGAATCATTGAGTCATTGAGCCATTTCGAAAGCAAGAAACTCAGTGGCGTGTTGAGTCAATGATCCAATGAATAACTGATCCAATGAATCGATTGCACGAGCCCTTGCGCTTCATCGCCATCGAAGGCCCGATCCGGGTCGGAAAAACCACTCTCGCCGACCTGTTGGCGGACCGCCTTCACGCCTCCCGCATTCGCGACGCCGAAGACAACCCTTTTCTGGAACCCTTCTATCACGATAAACCGGGCGCGGCCTTTCAGGCGCAATTCTACTTCCTCATCCAACGCTTCAAGCAGTGGCATGACCTTGACTTGGCGACGCAAACCGACCGGGTCATCATTAGCGATTACATTTTCGAGAAAGACAAAATCTTTGCCTATCTGAATCTGAACGATGCCGAACTCAAAGTCTACGATCAGTATTACGCCATGTTCGCCGACCAAGTCCCCATTCCGGATTTGGTGATATACTTACAAGCGAACCCGGAGGCGTTGAAGAAGCGAATCGAGAAGAAGAATGTTTCGTTCGAACCCCGCATTTCCGATGATTACTTGCAAGCGGTGGTGAATGCCTACGAGCACTTCTTCTTCCATTACAAGTCCAGTGACTTGCTGGTGATCGAAACGTCCGAGATCGATTTCGTCGACCGGAACGAGGATTTGCAGGAACTCCTGCACCGCTTGACCCAGCCGGTCACCGGCACACAGTATTTCTTGCCGCTTGGATCCGCATCTGCGGACTGAGACGGGTACAACGGGCGGCTCGCGCCAAAGCACGGGGCTCGAAAGCCTGCGCCCGCGAGCAAGCTCCGAGTTTTGAAGACCCTCTCTGTCCAGGCGGGTGGAGGTCCTCCCGGGCCCCGGGCGCTACGCGCTTAGCGCCGGAATAACTTCCTGCGACCGAGAGGGTCTTTCTATTGCAGTGGTTAGTTGTTAGGGCGTAGTGCCTAGGCACTGACCACTCGGCACTAGCCACTTTATTGGAGGTAAAGCCATGGACCAGAATTCTCCGGCCGTGAGCAAAGTGACTGTTCCCGTCATCCTCGAACGGAAATTGCGAGGAGACAAGATCACTTGCGTGACGGCCTACGACTACTCGGCCGCGCGCCTGGTGGACGAAGCGGGAATCGAAGTAATTCTCGTGGGCGACTCGCTTGCCCAGGCGGTTTTGGGGTACGATTCCACAGTCCCGGTCACTGTGGAGGAAATGCTTCATCATATCCGTGCCGTGCGCCGGGGGGTTCGCCGGGCCTTGCTGATTGTCGATTTGCCCTACGGCGCCTATCACGTCAGCAACGAACAGGCGTTGGCCGCCGCGATCCGTTTCCTCAAGGAAGGAGGCGCAGAGGCCGTTAAATTTGAAGGCGGACGGAAACGCGCCCGCCTGGTGCGAAGACTCGTGGAAGCGCAAATCCCCGTGATGGGGCATATCGGCTTGACGCCCCAATCCCTTCACGCCATGGGAGGCTATCGAGTGCAAGGCCGAACCCTCGATTCCGCGAACGAGCTTGTGGCTGACGCCGAAGCTCTGGAAGAAGCGGGAGCTTTTGCCCTCGTCCTGGAAGGAATCCCGCGCGAGCTTGCCGCCATTATCACCCGCCGCCTGCGAATTCCCACGATCGGAATCGGCGCGGGACCCGACTGCGATGGCCAGGTGCTGGTGTTTCACGATCTGGTAGGACTCAGCTATCTGCCGCCCGCCAAGTTTGTGCGCAGCTACGCCAATCTTCGCGAAACCCTTCACCAGGCTTTGATCAGTTTTCGCGGCGACGTCGCGGAGGGCCGCTACCCCGACGACCACGAGTCGTATCACTGGACCGCCGCGGTGCGCCAGCAGTTTGAAAAGGAAACAAGCCGCCCGGCCTGAACTGCTTCCCGGGTGGGTCGCGGCGGCCTGCCGCTCGGCCCGCACTCCTTCACCGCTCCCGGACGGCGCTCACTGGCGGACTCTCGACTGAACCCGACGAGAATGAGCACGCGGCTGATAACCTCGGTTCTGGAATTGCAAACGTACGCGCGCGAAGCGCGCGCGCGCGGCAGATCCCTGGCATTGGTGCCGACGATGGGGGCATTGCACGAAGGCCACCAGAGCCTGATTCGCCGGGCCAAGCAGCAATGTAACGCCGTGCTGGTTTCCATCTTTGTTAACCGCGCGCAGTTCAACTCGGGCGAAGATTTTGCGACTTATCCCCGCGATCTCCAAAAAGATACGGAGGCCCTTCGTGCTCTCAACGTGGATGGGATTTTTGCTCCCCACGAGGAGGATATTTACCCGCCGGAGTTCTCCACCTATGTCGAGCCGGGCAAGCTCGCCGCGTCCCTCGAAGGCGCCTCGCGGCCCAGCCATTTCCGCGGCGTCACCACCCTTGTCCTGAAATTGTTCAATCTGGTGCAGCCCGACGTCGCCTACTTCGGGCAGAAAGATTTCCAGCAAGTCCAAATCATCCGCCGGCTAGTGGAAGACCTCAACCTCAATGTGCGGCTGGTCATCTGCCCCATCGTGCGTGAGGCCAGCGGTCTGGCGCTGAGCTCCCGCAATGCCCTCCTCAGCCCTGAAGCGCGCCAAGCCGCCGCCGTCCTGCACCGCAGCCTCCGTCGTGGGGAGACGCTCGTACAGGCCGGGGAAGTTAATGCCCAGAATTTGCTGCAAGCCATGCGGCAGGTGGTGGAGGAAGAACCCCGCGTGGCCCTCGATTACCTGGCGCTGGTCGATCCGCCGCAGATCGAGCCCGTGGAGCGCGTGTCGGCGGGCACGGTGGCCCTCATCGCGGCCCGGGTGGGCTCGGTGCGGCTGATTGACAATCTGATTTTCGGCCCGCCCGGAGCAAGCCCGGAACTTCTCTTGCAACTGGCTTTTTCCGCGCGCCCGGTTATCGACCCCGGCGCCCGCATCCCGGGCATGGAAACCGAAGCGCTGTGCCGGCGCATTGAAACCTGCCGGGATTGCGCCGCGTTTTCCTCCGTGATGATTCCGCCCCGCGAATTCCTGGCCAAGTATCTGAAGCGCGACTACCCTGACTTGAACAGCGTGCGCGTGGTGGTGATCGCCCGCGACGCGCCCATGGATCCCGACCAGTATCTCTATCGACATCCCGAGCGCCCCAGTCGCTTCGCCACGGCGCTTTACGCCTTGGTGGGCGTGGATAACTTTCAGACCTTCAGGCAGGCGTTCGTACTCACCGATGCCTTGCGTTGTCACGCCCAATCCGCTCATGTTCCGGAGAGGGCCCTCGCCTATTGCGCCCGGCATCTGCGTGAGGAATTAAAACAATTCCCCAACCTGCAAGCGGTGGTGGTCTTGGGGGAGGACGCCTACCAGCAGTTCCAAAAAGACGTCCTGGAACGCCAGGGGCGTGAGATCAAACCCTTCGAGGAGGTCCTGAAACCGCAAGGATGGGCGCAGGAAGACGTCCGATTTCCCTTCCTTGCCACCGGACCCCTGCGCGTGATCTATACCTATCACCCGACAATGGGCTATAAGCATAGCCCATCTATCGCCGCGGCGATTCCTCCGCTCTCCCCCCCGCCGCGCCCGCAGGACCCTTCAGGACTTTAACGCTGCCAGAATTTCCTGGGCGTGGCCCTCCACCTTGACCTTGGGGAAAACCTTCGCAATCTTCCCCTCCCCATCAATGAGGTAAGTGGTGCGGGCGACTCCCATCGACTTCTGGCCGTAAAGATTCTTCTCCTGCCACACCCCGTAAGCCTCCAGCATGGTGTGGGAGGTATCGCCCGCCAAGGGGAAGTTCAGCTTGTACTTGTCGCGAAACTTTTGCAATTGTTCCACGCTATCGCCGCTTATCCCCAGAACCCTTGCCCCGAGTTTGTCCAGTTCTTTTTTGGCGTCACGGAACTGGTTCGCCTCGCTCGTTCAACCGGGGGTGTCCGCTTTGGGGAAAAAGAAAAGAACCAGCGTTTTGCCCTTGAAAGCCGCCAGCGAAATTTTATCCCCGCTGTCGGCCGGTAATGAAAAGGCTGGAGCCTTGTCGCCGATCTTGAGCATGGTTCACTCCTTTGAGATTGTCCGTCGTCCGTTGCGGAGTGGAAAACCGAAGTTCGAAAATCGAAATTCGATGAGCCGTTTGCGAGTTTCGAGCTTCGCGTTTCGTCCCCCCTACGGCCCGCAGTTGACAACGGACAACTGACAACGGCCAACGAATTATCCTAATTCCTTCTTCAACAACTCCTGCACCATTTGTGGATTGGCCTGGCCGCGCGTGGCCTTCATGACCTGTCCAACAAACCAGCCCAGCGTGGCGGTCTTGCCCTTACGGTATTGCTCCACCTGTTTCGGATTCGCGGCCATGATGTCCCGCACTGCCGTGGCAATCTTGCCTTCGTCGGTGATTTGCGCCAGGCCTTTTTCACTCACCAACGCGCCGGCGGTCTTCCCCGTCGAATACATCTCCGCCAGAAGCTCTTTCGCCATCTTGCCGGAGACCGATCCTTTATGAATCAAGCCCAGCAATTCCGACAGGCTGGCAGCGGAAACCGGCGACTCGGTAATTTCACGATTGGTTTCCTTGAGGAGATGGAGCAATTCACTCAGCACCCAGTTCGCGGCGAGTTTTGGCTCGCCACTTCCCTTGGCAGCCTCCTCGAAATAATCAGCCAGAGATTTCGACAGGGTCAATTGGCCGGCATCATATTCCGGCAGCGCATACTCCCGGATGAAGCGCTGGCGGCGGGCGTCCGGCAACTCCGGCAACGACTGCCGCACTCGCGTTTTCCACTCTTCCGTAATGATCAAGGGCAACAGGTCAGGTTCCGGGAAGTAGCGGTAGTCATGCGCAAATTCCTTCGAACGCATTCCGTAAGTGCGCTGCTCGCGGCTGTCCCAAAGGCGCGTTTCCTGATGGATGCTCCCGCCCCCCTCGAGAACATCAATCTGGCGGTCAATCTCATACGCCAAGGCCTTTTGCAGGAAGCGGAAGGAGTTCAGGTTCTTGACTTCGGTCTTCGTGCCGAAATCGGTGGCGCCCGCCACGCGCACGCTCACGTTGGCGTCGCAGCGCAGACTTCCCTCCTCCATGTTGCAGTTGGAAACATCCAGGTAGAGCAACAGATTCTTCAGGCGCGTCAGGTACTCGAACGCCTCGTCGGGAGTCCGCAGGTCCGGCTCACTCACAATTTCAATCAGCGGCACTCCCGAGCGGTTCAAATCGATATAAGACTTGCGCTCGGAATCCGGAAACCCTTCGTGAAGAGATTTGCCTGCGTCCTCTTCCAGGTGGACGCGCGTCACGCCGGTGCGCTTCCGGGTCTTATCCACCTCAATTTCGATCCATCCATCCGAGGCGAGCGGTTCGTCGTATTGCGAAATTTGATAGCCCTTGGGCAGATCGGGATAGAAGTAATTTTTCCGCGCAAAACGCGACCGGGGATTGATGGCACAGTTCAGCGCCAACGCCGTCTTCATCGCCATCGTCACGGCTTCCTGGTTCAACACCGGGAGCGCGCCCGGCAGACCCAGGCACACCGGGCAGACGTTGGAATTGGGCGGGTCACCAAAATGCGTCGAGCAGGAACAAAAGATTTTCGTCTTCGTCAAAAGCTGTAAATGCACCTCCAGGCCAATTACCGCCTCATATTTCGTGCGCGCCACGGTGGATACAGTCATCACCAGATTCCCTTGCTGCGGATTCGCCAGACTAACCGTTCATTATACACGCTTCCGTTGACCAGCCGAGACTGACTCCATGCCAAAGCAAAAGCAGCGCGGACCTGCCTTGTAGGTCCGCGGTTTTTCATTGCCAGTATCAGACGAGCGATCGGGCCATAGGATAACTGCGCGATTTGTGAATTGGGATTTTCGAGCTTCGAGTTTCGATCTCCGAAGTCACCAAGTTGATTCCTCTTCTCACCCGACAATGCCGATAACCGATGCGGGGCAGTGTGGGCGGCCGAACTGATTGTTGATGCGCAGCACTCCTCTTCCCCCGTCCTCATGTGTCTCGTCACTGGTCGCTCGCCACCGACCTTGGCAGTGTCATGCAGGGGGGCGCCGGAGGCGACGCCTATCCACCCCGACCCCCGAAGCCCAGCCCCGAAGCCAGAAACGCAAGACCCGCCCCTGATACTCGGCCCTTATCACCTGGCACACTCCAACCCCTTTCCTTTGATATACATTCAAGGTTCGAGCCGATAAGTTGTTTATTTTTCTATAACATTCAAGGTTCGGAGCAAATTTGCGCAAAGTCAATTTATAACTCCTTTCTTTACAGCAGGATTTTAGGCCCCAGCTTCATTTATGCACCCCCTTTTTTTCACCCTCGAAGCGCGGTATTTTTTAACTGCCTTATTTTCAAAAGCTTGAAGCCACTGACATTTTCTCGATTTTTTCGCTAAGTTGCTGTGTTTTCATCAACATTCAAGGTTCGCGAGTCTCGCCCCTCCCCGGCCCACGGTGTTTATTAACTACTCTATTTTCATGGGCTTGGCTCTGGGCCGCGACCTTCATTATTTCCTCGATTTTCCGCTAAGTACCTATATTTTCATCGACATTCAAGGTTCGTACGAAGCATCCCATGGCTAATTACTCTTGGGTATGGCGTTTAAGCTTCAGCCACAGGGTGTTCACCTGCCGGACTTCCCGAATGCTGAGATGTTACATTCTCCGTATGAGTCGCGCACTGGGATGCGTGGGCGCTATTTCTGCAGCGCGCCGGGGGTTTATGAGCCGTGACCATGGCGTCAAATCCTTCGGTTTTTTCTCCCAGAGCCCGCAACGCCCCGCCCCCCGCCTGGGAATAAAACTCGTGGCGCGTGTTGGCGTCGCGAATCCGCTCGCGCCCCTCGCGAGTGGCGGGGCCTCGCGAGCGCCTCCCGTTCGCCTACCTGGCGGCAATTCTCTTTTCGGTAATCGTTGGTTTCTTCCTCAAGGACATGCGAACCTCCATGCGTACGGGGATGGGGCGCTTGCAGTGGTGAGGCATAGGCTCGTGCCGCGCCCATCGGCACAAGGACAATAGCCTCTACCCTATGATATCGACAATGGGTGGCAACTGTCAAGAAATTTATTTATCGATGGAGTAATGATGTCCCGTAAAAAGATGGACAGTATGTCCGAACATTTTCTCGCACGCGAACCCGCGCAACAGGCGAAAGCAAACCTAGCGCGAAGCTGCTTTGTAGATCCGCGGCTTCTTGTGCCAGCCAGCGGTCGCCGCTTCAGGCCTCTATGCCCTCGGCACGGCGTCGCACGCCGATGGATCACATGTCAAGCCAGCCCGCGTAGCGGGCGGAAGATCGCAGCCACTTGCTAACATCAGCGAGGAGCTTTTCTCGTGTACGCCTTCACTTTGGCCCCGCTCTTTTTCGTGTACTTCGAAACCGCCTGTTTCTTGGCGTCTTTCTTGGTGGCCCTACCGATGACGGCAGCGGGCAGAACCGGCAACAGTGGAATTGGCATATCGACACCCCATTCTTTTTCCGGACTATATCATAGCTGTTCGGCCTCCGCAGTCGGAGAGATCGAGCGAGGTGCAGCCCTTGTTTTGGAAACGCTCGCGCGATACAATGCCGCCGATTTTATGTCACCCCAACCACCAACAAACGTCCTTACCGTAGTCGCCATCGTTGGGGCACTGGTCCTTGCGTGGTACCTGTATCAAATCGGGTCGCGGAAGAAGGAGACAATTCGATACAAGCTAAGGCGGGCTGTCATCGCGATGGTTGTTTATCTGATCATGGCGATTGTCCTGACGAAGCAGGCGCTCCCCCCTCTCGAAGCAGTGGTGGTGAGCGCGCTGGTCGGAATGGGATCGGCCTGGCTGCTAGTGAGGCCGCCCACGAGGGATCGTCGCATACCAAAGGCCGTGCGACGCCAGGTAATCGCCAGGGACCTTACCAGCAAGGGGCTGAGATGGGATCCTGCAAAGCACCACATCGATCACGTTGTCCCCTTTTCGCGTGGTGGCGACAACTCAGCTCGAAACCTCCGGGTCGTCGAGAAGCAGAAGAATCTGCGCAAGGGCAGCAAGATGCCAGGCTTTCTGGATTTCCTCAAATGAGCGGTTAGCGACGGTCAGTCATACTCTAATTGACCGTGGGGCTTCAATCATGACCACAAACCCACGCAGTAGGGCGCTGACCGTGGCTGCCCACAGTTCGTATGCTGTCAGCATATCGAGCCCTAATATAGGAGGAAACAGCAATGCGCCCAGCTTTTAGCGAGCTTGCGATAAATGACCCGAACTGCGAAATCCGCTTGGGGGTTGCATCGTGGGATGATGGGAGCGGGACCGCCAAGTCAGTGAAGTATACGTGGTTCGACAAAAATGGGAAGGTCGCGCGCGGGGGCGAATTCCCTGTCGAAGCTCTTCCCCAAGCGCTGGACTTCGCGATTCGAAAGGGATACGTTCGCCTCACCTGCGAGGAGGTTGGTTTTCGTCGGGCTCGCGTCGTCTCCTAAGAACAACGCCTTGACATGAGATCGCGCGCTCACCGGTTGCCCTCTTCCGGTGCGCGAATCCAAGGATAAAGCTCAAATCAAACAGGATATAATGGTCCCCAGGAAGGACCGGAGAAAATCTTGCAATGGGCGTTCTTCCACGGTCGACGACAAAAGGCCGCAGCCCTACCGAACAGGTCCGCGGTACGCTTGCTGCAGAAGCCTGCTGGCAGGCGGGCTTTTCACGCCTATGCGATAAAGAATGTGCCCGATTCCGCGTCGTGATAGAGGTCGCCAGCGACAGTGCTCGCAATAAACCTTATACTTGGGTTCACACTGCGATTCTTGGCAATCTCGCTGAGCATTCCGGCGACTCCCACGACCACGCAGGTTAGGGCGATCCCCTTCAAAATCTTTTCCATAGCATCAAATTAGCATCTGACATCGCGCAAGTCAATTGCCAGACCGATGCTCAAGAATTTTAAACTGGACCGCTTGCCGATCAAGAGCCATTCCGCCTAGGCTGTTCTCGTCCCAAAACAAGGCAGTAAATTACTTGACCCCCCTAATCAACGCTCGTAAGCTCTGGCATGGACTAACTCCATGCCTCTTGTTTGTCAAAATTGCGGCTCCATTAATCAAGACCCCGGAGGAGACCCAGGGGGATACTTGTGCGGAGTCTGCGGGCAACCCTGTCTTCAACGAGTTCCTGTGGAGCAAGACCAAAACAACGCACTGGCAGCAGCCATCGCTGGTGGAGCGATCGGGGGCATGGCCGGTGGCGGTCCTATTGGTATCGTTGTTGGGGCGCTTATTGGCGCTGTCATTGGGTCGAAGGTCCCCAAGAAATGATTCAGTGGATTTTGCAGGTCTATTCGTGGCTCAGCGACCATCAGATCGCTATGACTGTAACCGCACTATTGTCCGTACCTTGGTATGTGCATGAAAATATGAGAAGAAAAGGCAATTGCAAATTTCAACTTTGGTTTATGTTCGCGGTAAACGTGATAGGCGTTGTGGCGGGGCTTTACGTCTTTGTGCCAACCCTCATTGGAGCCTTTTTGCCGCATCCCATCACTGATCAAAAAACTTTTATGGCGGCATTCGGATCAGGGTGCATCATCATACTCACAAGCAAAAATATTTATGACGAACTTAATACTCTTTTTATGAAAGATGTTCAACCCAAACGACGGACAAGACAAAGTTCTTAATTCTTTCCAGATCGGCTTTGGCTGGCGCGGGTGGATTCTCTCTTGAAATGGTTCAACGCTGATCTAAGACAGTTTAGACCAATCCTGCCAGGCCAGCCCTTTGACTCTCGCGAACTCCGTAACATTGGCGGTCACCAAGGTTAACTTGCGCTGAAGCGCTTGGCCTGCAATCAACAAATCGTACGCGCCAATCGGTTTGCCCAGACCCTCCAATGTCGCCCGAATCGCGCCCGCAGACTGGTCGTCCTCGTCGTCAAAAGGCAAAAGCGCAATGGGCCCGGCGAGAAATGCTCCGAGGCGCTGGCGATTGGCCTCCGACTGCGAACTTTTGCTTACACCATACCAGAGCTCGAAAGCCACGATCGAAGAGACGAATACTTTGCCATCGGCAGCGACGGCCGTCCGGAATCGGGCGCGGACGGAGGCAGGATCGCCTTTGATCAGCGCGATGCAGGCGTTCATATCGAGGAGATAGTTCACTTGAAGATCTCGCGGCGCGGGGTCCTGGGCTGCTTTCGCCCATTTTCCATGAAAGGCACATCAGCCCATCGGTCCAATTCCTCAAACCACTTGTTGGGGTCGGCGACGAACGGTTCCAGGAGAACCCCTCCTGATACCCTCCGCACCCGCACCCGGTCCCCCTCAAAGCGGAACTCCTGGGGAAGCCGAACGGCTTGGCTTCGTCCATTGCGAAACAACTTGGCGACTCCCGTCTTGGCCATGGCAATTTCCCTCTCGGACTCAGTATAGATCATAGGACTATACCATGCAAGGAGGTCTCACGGCGCCACCCACGTCACCCGGGGTCGGCCGCTGGAGGGATTCTTGTCAACAAGGACGGGCGTGCGGAAGGCGCGGCTCAGCAATTCCGCTTGGAAAACGTCTTCCGCCTTCCCCTGGCGGACGCAGTTTCCGCGCTCGAGCAGGACCACATAATCCGCCATTTCCGCCGCCAAATTGAGTTCATGGGTTACGACGATGCCGACGAAGTTTTCCGATTTCGCCAATTGCCGTAGCAGGCGGAACATCTCCACCTGGTAGCCGATATCCAGGTTCGCGGTCGGCTCATCGAGCAGCACCAAGCGCGGCCGTTGCGCCAGCGTCCGGGCCAAAACCGCGCGCTGGAATTCCCCACTGCTCATTTCCATCACGCGGCGATGGGCAAATTCCTGGAGGCAGGTTTTCTCCAAGGCCCACTCCACCCAGCGGTCGTCCTCCGGGCTCTCAAACAGGCTGTGGCCGAGATGCGGATGCCGCCCCTGGCGGACAAATTCCTGCACTTCAAACGAAAACAATAAAATCGTGTCCTGCCGTGCCAAGCCGACTCTTGTCGCGCGCTCGCGGGGAGAAAGGCCGTGCAGGTTTTGACCGTCCAGAAAAACGCCTCCGGACTTGGGCTTCAAGTGTCCGCTCAGAATTTCCAGTAGCGTCGACTTCCCTGACCCGTTGGGCCCGATGATGGCCGTCAGTTCCCCGGCGCGCGCCTTCAGGCATACAGGCGCGAGGGCGAAGTGGGCGAAGTGAAACGCAACGGATTCAGCAACAAGGTCCGCGGTCCGGTTTATGGTCGATTGCACGTCGGTCATGGAAGACCAAGTCAAAAGTCAAAACGCAAAAGGCAAAAGTCAGAAAACCAGAAGACGGCAGGCGGCATACAGCGGGCGGGGAAAGCCCTATTCGGTCTACGGTATGCCGCATTCAGCATGATCCCCTTTGCTTATTGCCTTGTTCTTTTCGCCATTCGAAGCTCGCAGCGATTTGCGAGTTTTGATTTTCGACTTTCGTCCTTTCACTTTTGCCTTTTGACTTTTGCGTTTTGCCTTTTGACTTGTCTTTCCTTCCCTGACACCTGATACCTGACACCTGACACCTAGCCGGACGTCCTCCGAAGCAAATAGATAAACACCGGCGCCCCCGCCACGGCCGTCACCGCGCCCACGGGCAGTTCCGCGGGGGACACCACCGTGCGCGCCAGCGTGTCAGAGAGCACGAGCATGATGGCGCCGCCAAACGCCACCGTGGGGATGAGCGTGCGATGGTCGTTCCCCACCAGCATCCGCCCCAGGTGCGGCACCAGCAATCCCAGATAACCAATCGCGCCGCTCACCGAAACGGCCAAGCCCGTCAGCAGCGAAGCCAGCAGGTAGACCGCCGTTTCCACGCGCGCCACGTTCACGCCCAAGTGCGCTGCCTCCCCTTCCCCAAGCAGAAGCACGTTCAAGTCCTTGGAAAAGGCGTAGAGCACCACGATGGCGATGATGATGGCAGGGGAAAGAAAGCGAATTTGCACGTCGGTGACCACGCTCAGGTCGCCCATCAGCCAGAACGCCGTGCCCCGCACGTCGCGGGTGGAGAGCAGGGTCAACACGAAAAGAATCATGGCGGAAAGGAACGACGCCGTCACCACGCCGGCCAGCAAGAGCGTGTAGCTCGAGAGGCGCCCCGCCCGCCGCCCGAGAAAGTAAACCCACGACATGGTCAGAACCGCGCCCCCAAAGGCAGTAAAGGGAGTCGCCGACGCCAGCCGTCCGCCAATCCATAAGGCCACAATCGCGCCCAACGCCGCGCCGCTCGATATTCCCAGAACGTAGGGATCCGCCAGGGGATTGCGCAGCAGGGCTTGCAGCCCCGTTCCCGAAACCGCCAGCGCCGCGCCCACCAGCATCGCCAGAAGGATGCGTGGAAGGCGAATGTCCCGCACAATGACGCTCGCTTCCGAGCCCGGATGCGCTCCCAGCAGTCCCGACCACACCTCGCCCAGAGAAAGATGAACGCCGCCCAGCGACAAGGCGCCGAAGTCAGTCAGGATGAGCGCCGCGGCCAGCGCCAGCAACAGGAACAACACGTGTTTTCGCGTGGGAGCAAGGGTCATGGCATTACAGTGTACAGTGAGTAGTGAACAGTGGACAGACTAGAAGCCGCAGTGTGCACTGTTCACTGTCCACTGTTCACTGTTTGAAGAATTCTTGCCACTTCTTCCAGCGCATCGATCAAGCGAGGGCTGGGCCGCATGATGGTTTCGGCAACAAAGTATAAGCGGTGGTTTCTTACCGCCGCCAAGTCGCGCCATCCGGGCAACTTTTGAAATTCGTCGAGACCGGGGGCGAAGGCGTCCGTCTGGGGAAATAAAATGACGTCGGGAGCCCTTTTCAAGACTTCCTCCAAACCCATGTGCGGCCATTCACTTTTCAGGTCATCACTGATTGAAACGCCGCCCGCGCAACGAATGACATTCGAAATAAACGTTTGGCTCCCCGCCGTGATGAGCGGGTGGTACCAGACCACAAAAAGCACCTTCGGCCGGGGCTGGCCCTGCACCCGTTTCTCGACGGCCGCCATCCTGACGCGCAGGCCCGCCACCAGCTTCTGGGTGGGCTGGTCCCAATCCAGAACGTGCCCCAGATCTTCCAGCGATTGAATCGAGCCTTCCACCGTATGCGCCGTCACTCCATAAAGTGGGATGCCGAGGCGTTCCAGTTGGTCAGCGGTTTCGCGCCGGTTGGCCTCATCCGTGCCCAAGACCAGATCGGGCTTGAGCGCCACGATTTTCTCCAGACTGGGATTGAGCAGAGCGCCCACATGCGGTAGGGCCTTCGCCTGCGGGGGGTAGTCACAATAATCCGTGTCGCCCACCAGCCGGTCCCCCAGTCCTAACGAGTACAAAGTCTCGGTGATGCTGGGTGCAATTGAAACCAGGCGGCGCGGATGATCCGGCAGATTCACCCGGCGCCCCGTCTGGTCCGTCACCACGCGCGCGGAAATCGCACTCGCGGAAAACAAAAGCAGGAGCGCAAGGGCCCCGAGGGACCTTGCCTCGACAATCCGCCTGCACCCGCCACCGGCCTCGCAGGCCACAGCAAGTTGGCTTCGATTTTTCAAAGAAAGTTTCCGCATTCCGCACGTGCCGCAAAAAACAAAAGCTCCGCGAACTCTCGACGAGGGCGGAGCTACTTCCTCGCAGTTCAGTCTATGTCGCGAAAATGTGTTTGTCAAACTTCCCCGTCTCGTCAACAATAGGCAATGTTATGAAAACGCGAATCCTCGTAGCTTTGCTGGTGGTTGGTGTTGCCCTGCCCTGGGCCGCGGCAGCGAAGGAAAAGAAACCGGCTGGTCCCGCTGCCCCGATCGGATGGCTCAATCTCCAGGGAGGGTCCCGCAATTTCTCGATACCCAAGCCCGACTTCCAAAAGGCTTCCCGCGATCTGGTCCGCGGAGCGCTGCTCCCCATCTTCAAGACCAAGGAAAAGCATGGCGTCAAGTTGGCCCAAGTGGCGTCGCTCAATTTTGGGACGGGAATCTCGGAATTGGGATGGGTGGAAATAAACTCGACTGACCTGCTGCCCCCGGAATCTTATCCGTTGGATGGTGAATTGCTGCGTTTGCTCGGCGTACCCTACCTCGACGACTTCACGGCCGAGCACACGGATATTGCCCGATTCCTGGTGCGGCAAACCCCGGGCCCCCCGGCGCTGCTCTGCTACGTGCTTACCGCCCCGCTTTCGATGGCGAAACTTATCATCTTCACACCCAGCCAGGGAAAGTATTCACCAGGCGCCGCATTGAATATTCCCATAAGTGAAATACAGTCCGGAATTACTTCCCTGGAAATCCGCGACCTGGTGGGCGATGGAAGCGATTGCGTGATTACCAAAGAACCCTTCCGCGAGCAGGCGCAAACTTATGGCGCCAGCCTGCGCATCAGAAAAATCGCGGCCGGCCAGTTTCAAGATTTGTGGCAGGCGCCCATTGAATTCCGAAACCTCTCGCAATACGCCCCCAAAATGCAAATCCTCCAGCCTCCGGAGCAGAACATTGGCGCGCCGGGAACAGTAACCAAAGGGGACGTAACGTTTCGCCCCAGCGGCAAGGGGCAAGAACCGGTTTGGAAAGGGAAAGTGGAGTTTTTCGTAATCGGCAGGGAAAAAGCGGTTGATTCCGTAAACATCGAGAAGGCGTGCCCCTGGAATGGACAGGAATTTGCACCACTGCGGTGATTGTCAGGCGTCGATACTTTGCGGGCGAGTGCGTTATAATCGCGGCGACCCTGCCCTGCTGACGAGGGAAGCGCGTGGCCGAGGACGCGGAGGCCCCTAAATACGGAGCAAGCCCATGGAGGAAAACCTACTGCCCCTGTTTCCCCTCGAGATGGTGCTCCTTCCCGAAGAACCGCTGCCCCTTCACATCTTTGAAGACCGCTACAAGACGATGATTGGCGAGTGCCTAATGGCCAAGGCCACGGGAGAGGGCCAAGAGGAATTTGGAGTGGTGCTGCTGAAAAGGCAAGGCGTGAGCCCCGTCGGCTGCACCGCACGCATCCTCAACCTGACGCGCCATTATGAGGATGGCCGCATGGATATCCTTACGGTCGGCAAGCGCCGTTTCGAGATACTCCTGACCAACGAGGAAAGACCCTACCTGCGAGGCGCAGTCGATTACTTCGATGACGAGGGCCCGGACGCTCCCAGCGATGCGGCGGCGGAACTGGCCATCGAGCGCTTTCGCGAAGCCATGAGAAAGCTCCGTCGCGCCGCGGAGATGCCGGTGCACCTTCCCCGCCCTTACCGTTATCTATCCTTTCGCCTCGCCGCCGCGCTGCCGCTCGACCTCGAATTCAAACAGCGACTCCTGACCCTCCGCAACGAATCAGAGCGCCTTACACTGGTCGAACGTGCCCTGGAGATTCTCGCGAATCAGCTCGAGCACGTGGAAGAATCCCAAAAAAAAGCCGGCGGAAATGGCAATGCCCGCCACGGGTGAGGTCGCGTTTGAAATGTCCAATTGGAGATTTGAGATTTCAGAGCGCGCCCGGCGTTGAGTTAGCTTGCATACTGGCTTATAATGAATTTGGGGCTGGGCCAAATGCAAAAACCAAAAACGCTGGGCGAGCTGAAGAAGTCTCATTATCGGAGTGTCAGCATCAAAGACGAGATGCGTGCCAATCTTCTCCGCAAGCTCGCGGCGGGAGAGGCCATCTTTCCTGGCATCATCGGATTCGACGACACGGTCACACCGCAGATCGTCAATGCCCTTCTCTCGAAACATAACTTCATTCTGCTGGGGCTTCGCGGCCAGGCCAAAAGCCGTATTCTGCGCTCGCTCGTCTCGCTGCTGGATGCCGATATCCCCATTGTCGCCGGCTGCGAAATCAATGACGACCCCTTGCATCCCCTTTGCCGGGCATGCCACGAACGCCAGCAAGAGATGGGCGACGCGATGCCCATCGATTATCTCGCGCCCGAGCAACGTTACATTGAAAAGCTGGCCACGCCGGATGTAACTATCGCGGACATCATCGGCGACCTTGATCCCATTAAGGCCGCTCGCGGAGGGCACACCCTGGCCAGCGAATTGACGATTCATTACGGCCTCTTGCCGCGCGCCAACCGCGGGATAT
>JBEKNU010000052.1:0-31698 GCA_049522495.1 Terriglobia bacterium | reverse complement strand
CATCCCTGCTTTGTGCCCAGCGCAAAATATACCTTAGTTTCGCGGAATTGCGACCCCGATGAATAAGGCATTCCCCGCCGCACTAAGCAGCGGACATCGTAAGGACCACGCGGTACTCTGCCTTGCCGCTCATCATCCTATCGTAAGCTTCGTGGGCGCGGTCCAAGGGAAATTTCTCGATCATGGGCCGCACGCCTGAAAGGACGGCGAAATTGAGCGTATCTTCGGAATCCGCGGACGTGCCGGCAGGCCAGCCCTGAAGGCTCTTGCGCCCACCGATCAACTGAATGGGCGTGACCTGGATGGGTTCCATACTCGCGCCCACCACTACCATTTTGCCATCCGTGCCCAGGCCATCGACCAGCGCGGTCATGGCCTTGCCGCTGGGAGCAGTGGCCAAAATCACTCGCGCGCCCCCCAACTTCTTTAATTCTTCCGCGGGGTTGGAGGCTTGGCTGTCAATGTAATGATGTGCTCCGAGCTTTCGTGCCAAGGCAGCGTTGTCCACTCCCCGGCTGACGGCGGCCACCTTATATCCGAACTTGTTCGCAAACTGAATTCCCAGGTGGCCCAACCCGCCGACCCCTTGTATCGCCACCAAGTCACCGGGCCGCGCGCCGCTGTGCCGCAGTGCGTTGTAGGTGGTGATGCCCGCGCAGAGCAGCGGAGCAGCCTCTTCCGCGGAAATGCCGTCCGGCAGGAGCGCCAAGGCATCGGCAGGAGCCACCATGTACTCCTCGTAACCGCCGTCGTATGTGATTCCGGGAATTGGGAGGTACTCACAGTTGATGAAATCCCCGCGTCGGCAGGCGGGGCAATGGCCGCAGTGGCCGCCATACCATCCCACACCCACTCGCTGGCCCTTCCTCCAGCCAGTAACACCACCGCCGACCTCGTCAACGACCCCGGCGATTTCATGCCCCGGCACGCGCGGGTATTTGATGCCCGGCCAATGACCTTCCTTCGTGAATGCGTCGCTATGGCAGATGCCGCAGGCCTGCACGCGAACCAGGACTTCCCCGAAGCCTGGTTGCGGTACCTCATGTTCCACTAGTTCGATTGGCCCCCCCGGCCGGGCCACTTGCGCTACCTTCATCTTGGCCATGGAAATTCTCCTTAAGAGGAATTTGTGAGATTAGGACACTTAGTTGTTACAGCCTCATTAAAATCTGGAACATCAAATGCGCAGCGCCTTTAACAAACCCACGCCAGGTCGAGTCATGCTGCGCACTGACTATAATAGATGTAGCCATCGGCAATTTTGATTCCTGGCAGGGTTACAAATGAATCGCGGGTGGACCTGGGGAGGATCGAACTCCCGACCCCATGGTCGCAAACTGTCTATAGGGGGTTTGTGATATTTGTCGGTAGAGTGAAACCAAGCAGTCTTTATGCGCCCGCGCCCCTTGCCATGGGTTCGGAATAGGGCCTGCGAGCCATGGGTAGGGTATACCAGTGACCCAGCGGCCCTATGCGATAACAGGCGGTGAGGAAGGCCGCGCGGAGATCTAATTGTTATCAACTTCATTCCACAGGTAGAAGTCACTGGGCATTGCTTTTTCTCCCTCGAAGCAAAAGCACTGCCAGCAGCGTCCCCGGCAAACCGCTTATGCACAGCCACCCCGGCGATTGGGGCGATGCCGGGGGTCAGATCTACGGCCAGTACGCTTAGGGTACACGGGTGTAGCGCGTAGGAGCGCGTTGCCATGCGCCCGTACGACGGTCATCCTCGGTTATCGTTCGTCATCGGATGGGCGGCGTTACGTCGCTTGCACCTGCTTGATGTCGTACGTTGCCTGACCAGCCAGGGAAACCGAGCCGCTTTTCGTATCCTGAGTGAAATACTGGTACTGGATCTTTTCGTACGCGATGGAGAGACTCGCCGGAGGAATACCCGACGATCCCCCGCCAGTACTGAAACTGGTAATAAAGCAATTCGTCAACGTGACGATGAGATACTTATAGGGGGTGCCCCCGCCTCCCGTCTTGCGGCCCGTGAACGTGACGCTGGGAATGTGCGTCCCCTTCGACATGTCTGCGATAATTGCAAAGCTGGCAGCATCCAGCTCGAAGCTGCACGTGAAGTCTGAAAAAGCAGGTTTTCCGGCGGCCAATCCCTTGCCACCGAGACTGGCAGGATTGGCCCCGCCCCAACTCCAACTGTCGAGCTCGATACAATTGGTCATGCCTTGCGCTTGCGATTCACCGTTGACGCCTGTTATTAGGATGTAGTAATCACTGGGCATAGCTGCTCCCTCCTTTTCACTGAATTGAATCCCCCTCCACCGCCCAGAACATCACCTTGGAGCCAGGATTTCCGATTTGGACATCTTGCTCGTGTGCATCGTACGCCTCTCCTGCCATCGACACAACGAAATTTGTGATGAGTGCAGGCCCCAGCCAAGATCGCAGGTTCCGCCGGAGACCTCTTCCGAGGGCAATTCTGCGCCACGGCGGGGCGATTCTCGCTCCGGTTGTGCCCCTGTTAGCAGGAAACCGACCGGTGCCAAAAAGCATACGCGGAAAACTGCGGAGCCACGCTGTTTCTGTGCTGTTCTCAGCAGAGTCCCTGCGAGCTTGTCGGACTCCCCCGCCCGTGGTGATCGAACCAGGGGTTAGCGATCTCCGCAAGCTCCACCTGCAGGATGCCCGATTGCCTGCAAAGGGGAGGTCCTTCGTTGTCCCCCTTGCCCCTGCGGCGGATTCGGCGGGCAAAAGTCAGCTACCTCCAGGAATCCTCCTGAAATCAGGACGTCGATCAGCTTGGCAAATTCCTCGGGAGGAGTTTCGGGATGGATGAAATTGTTGCCCTTGCAGGTCTCCCAGAGTTGCCGGACGGTTGATTTCCCATCACAGAGTGGGATCAGGAAGCCTACCCAAAATTGCACTTTGCAGTCCACGAAGAAGGGCGCCTCCGTGTGCAACGTGAATTGCTCTGGCACCAGCTTGCCTTCCTTCATGCGGTGAATGGTATTAAGCTCCAGCGAGCGCCGGGCGACAGGAATCATTTCCTGAAGATCTTCGAAGGCCGAGGGGCCGGCAGCAAAGGTTTCCCACTTGAGAAGCCAGGCAATTTCCTCGCGCCCGGTTCGCTGGCCAGCCGAGCGCCGGACGGTGAAAACCCTGCGCATATTGCTCTTTCGCTGAATAATGATCCATCCGTATGCTATGGACTCAACACCAAGACTTGCCAGGCTGTCTCGCATCAGGTCCACTGTCTCATAACCTCCTCCTGACTTCAGCGCGTAAATGAGGGCAGCTTCTTTGGGGTCTTGTTTCCAGTCCTCAACGACGGCAACATCAAAATCAGTTTGACCTTCACCTAACCAACCTCGGACGCGTTCCTCCAGGGGGGCGCCCTTCCGGTCCGACCCTTGCGCCAGGCAATAAAAGCACCCCCCTGGTTTTAGGAAGTGAGGTAAAGCTTCCACCATTCGGCGGGTGATCTGTTCTCCATCGGCCCCGCCGTCATAGTAGATGTGCGTTGGCCGCAATGCCGGCATGTAGGGCGGGTGAGCCACGATGCGGTCAAATTTCAAATCTTCCACGCCCTCGTAAAGGTCACCCTTCAGCACCGTGACATTGTCCAATCCATTCAGCAGACGATTAAACTCTGCCATTTGCGTCGACCGTTCAGTAATGTCAATCGCCCAGGACTTCTTAGCATATCCTGAGGCGGCCAGCGCCACGGCGCCGGTGCCCGAACACAACTCCAGGAAACTGTCGCAAGGGGTCACCGGCAGCGTGGCCAGGAACTCACTGGTATTGGGAGTGATCGCCGTGTAGACGTAATCATCAGGATATTCGAAATCTTTACCAACCACGGGGACCCATCGGTCGGAAACAATGAAGAGATGCCCGACCGGATAGAGCGCCACGGCACAAAACAGGCGGCTACCGTCGGCAGAGTCAAGGCTCGCCAGCCCCAGGCTCGTCAGGGTCTCCACCACCCGCGAAGAAAGGACGGATTCCAGTTCTTCCTTCTCTAAAGATTCCCCGAGCAAGAACAGCCGCGTGAGGAGGCTCAATTCATCCGATCCCTTTGCAGGAGTCGCACGCTTTCCACGGGGCAATAGGAGTTCGCCCATTCCCGTGATCTCCAGGCGGTCACATATGGATTTCTCATTGAAGCCGACAGCCCGCAGATAGTTCAGGAGAAACTCAAAATGTGGGGAGTTTTGAAGATGTAACGACATTGGAACGGTGACCTTTCCTTGTTCGACCCTAGAACCACCTCACCCCCCGGCCCGTCGCCCCCTTGGGGAAGAGGATGGGCCGCAACCGGCGCTTTCTCCAGCCCGTCAGCCGACGGAGCCGGGTGAGGTGGTCAGTCAGGAACAAATTGAGAATTAATTTCTTGGAACCCAATAAGCAGGTGTAGCACGGACCTGTTTTGTAGGTCCGCGGCCGCCCCAGCCGCCTTGAGCTACGCGGCCAACCAAAATGGTAACATGTCCGCGTACCTGTGCGTGGCAGCAAATAGTATGGGGGCACTTCACGCAAGCCGCCCTTGCCCTGCCACTGCAATAACGCCAGTTTTTGAGGGTGATGTGCACCAAATTGGTAACCAAACCGGAATGCGTCAAAATGATGCTACCGGTAGGTGATTGAATTGATTGGTGGACCTGGGGAGGATCGAACTCCCGACCCCATGGTTGCAAACCATGTGCTCTCCCAGCTGAGCTACAGGCCCACAGGAGCTTCATCAATATAGTGACGGGGATTTCCGCAATCGTCAATAGTGTCCGGGGGTTTGCTCGGAAGCGCGCTCCATGCGATTAGAAATGGGGTGAAGGCTGGCTTTCGGTTAAGATAGGTCCGCGCAAACGCCAACCCCTATGCTTACAGATTCGTGGCCGGGTTCGTGAAAATTGAAATCCAATTCTCTGGCGCTTGGCGCAGCGAGGTTGAGATTCAATGGCAGGTTACTCAAAGCGGTCTCTGGTTGATAAGCTCGGAATCAAGGAGGGTTATCGTGTCGCCATTCTGGGCGCGCCGCCTCATTACGCCAAGACCCTGGGAACGCTGCCGCCCCACGTAAAGCCGGGCAACAAAATCCAAGGGGAAAAGGACTTCCTTCACTTCTTTGCCGTGTCGCGCCACGAACTTGAGCAGAGGTTTCCGGCGCTCAAGTCCTGCCTGGCTCAAAGTGGTATGCTTTGGATTTCCTGGCCCAAAGGTTCCTCGGGAGTCGCGACGGATCTCAATGAAAACGTCGTCCGCGAAATTGGCCTGAGAAATGGATTAGCGGACGTGAAAGTCTGCGCAGTAGACGAAACTTGGTCGGGACTGAAGTTCGTCTACCGGGTGAAGGATCGCACGTAGCTTTCCACAAGCCGAGATCCTTTCAGTCGCCCGATGACCCGATCCCCTCACTTGGCGGCATTCCCCGGCCCACCCACGGGATAAAGCTTGGGAATTCGCTCTTCGACGGGCGGCAACGCGGGGAAGGGAGCGTGCGGCTCCGTCTGGTACCAATAGGCAACCGAGAAATAGCTATCCGAGCGGTGATTGGCGTGCCCGTGCTCGATCGTGGCGCGAATCGACTTGGTAAAGGGAATCGGCGAATCCAAATGGAAGCGATAAACCAACGATCGGCTCCCCGCCACCTCATCGCCCACCACCGGTGCGCCGAATAGCTCATAGGAGAAGGGCTTTCCGCCAAAATCCCAAGCCCCCAGGAAGTAATCCTCCGAACCTGTGCCCTCGATGGAGGGAAGCTTGTCGCCGTCGATGAAAAACATGTCGTCGCCCTCGCCCCACCACTCATCCTGGTTCTGGAGCACCGACATGGTTACACCCACATAATGCCCACGCCCCGTGGCCTCGAGCCAAACATAGTTGCCTTCACCGGTCAGGTTGGGTTTTTTGTCGATCTGGGGCTCACCGTTGCTCTGCCATTGGTTCGTCCAGCCATGGTTCGGAGTGGCTTGGCGATATTGCGCGTGAAAATAAAGTGTGTCGGCAGGTAGGGGTTTTGAGTACACGCGATATTCAATATTGAAATAGCACGCGCCCACCTGCTTCGTGCCTTCATTGGTTAGCGTGATCCTGGCCTTTTTTTGGAAGGGCATGGGGAAAAATGAGTTCAGGGCTTTCACTGAACCGACGGCCAGGGGGAGAGATTGGTAGGTGAAATACTCGCCGAGACCCAAGCCAAAAAAGTCTCCAAGGGGTGTCTCCACACTGGGAGTAGCTTCATTATCCCAATACATGCGCAGCACCAGTTTCTTCAGGTGATATGTTTCCCCGCTGGCGATGGTGAACCACACGTGCGTGATGACGCCGGGGCCGGAGTCCTCGAGCACCGTGAGGGTTTCCCCGGGGGCAATCTTGCGCTCGTCGGCGTTCCCCCCCGTGCGGTCCCAACTTCCCGCGCGCTTCAAAACATAGTCATGGGGCTTGGTCAGATCCCAAAGTAACCCACTCCGTTCTTGAGCGTGCGCAGCAGGTACGACACAAGACAGAATCAGAAACAATCCCAGCCTTCGCATGGAGACCTCCCAGAGCTTGCAACCCGAATGCATGAAAACGCCGGGATTCTATCACACGCGGGCGTCCGCCAGACCTCTTCCCTCCCCCCGGGAACGTCGGCTCTCGACTTCGCCGCGCCACGGCGTTAAGCTGTCGTCGCAGCAATTGAAACGGGCAAGGTCATCCCATGCGCTCCAAAAATCCGCGAGAAGTTGCCAGTCCCGCCAATTCCCTGATGAAGGTCTTCCGGCGCGCGCTCGCCGACGGGACCACCAAGGAGGGTTGGCTGGCAGTGGAAGGCCCGTTCCTGGTGGAGGAAGCGCTGAATGCCGCGCCGGGCGTCAAGACTCACAGCGTGCTCGTGGCCAGCGGGGCAGTGGAAAAGTTTTCTGCCCTGCTCCATCGTCTGCCGGCGGAAGCCGAGTTGACGCAAGTTCCTGACCGGTTGTTTGAGAGTGTCGCACAAACGCAGTCCCCGCAAGGAATCGCGGCCTTGGTGGAACTTCCGGCCCATCAATTGGACCAAGTTGTGGCCACCGCCAATCCCTTGTTGGTAGTCGCTTGCCGCCTGCAGGACCCCGGCAATCTGGGCACGATGATGCGCACCGCGCTGGCGTTTTCCGCTTCGGCGTTCCTAACTTTGCAAGAGACGGTGAGCCCGTTCAATCCCAAGGCGGTGCGTTCATCAGCAGGAGCCATCTTCCGGCTTCCCATCGTTTGCGGCCTCGACCCGAAAGAGGCTTTGCCCTTTCTGAGCCGGCGCGTGCGCATTGTGGCGGCGGAGCGCAACAGCCCGGCATCGCTCTCCCAGGCTGACCTGAGGGGGCCAATCGCCATCCTCGTGGGGCGCGAAGCCAGCGGCTTGCCGGAGGAAATTGCCCGGTACGCCAGCCAGCTTTTGAGTATCCCTATCCGCAAGGAAGTGGATTCCGTAAACGCGGCAACCGCGGCAAGCATCTTTCTTTACGAGGCAGCAAGACAGAGAGGATTTAGATATTGAATCATTGGGTCATCGGGTCATTGAGCCATTTAAAGGCTGTCCGTGGTCCGTTGTCAGTCGTCAGTGGCTTATGGCTATCGATCTCTGCGTATCTCTTGCAACGGACAACTGACCACGGACAACTGACAGCTTTTCAATGGCCAGATGACCCGATGAACCGATGACCCAATTCCTATGAGCCTTTTCGAGCCACCACCCGCCGACTTTTCCACGACCGCGTCGTCGAGCACGGCCACTCCTTCGCCTCTCGCCGACCGCATGCGGCCGGAGACGATCGAAGACTTCGTCGGTCAGCTCCACATCCTGGGGCCGGGAAAGGCGTTGCGGCGCCAAATCGAGCGCGATGAATTGGGGTCGATGATCCTCTGGGGCCCGCCGGGCTCGGGCAAAACCACCCTGGCCACCATTGTGGCTCGCAAAACGCGCAGTGATTTTGTGCGCTTCAGCGCCGTCCTCGCAGGCATCAAGGAAATCAAAGAAGTGATGGCGGCGTCGGAGAAATCCCGCCATTACGGCCGGCGCACGGTGCTTTTCATCGACGAAATTCACCGCTTCAACAAGGCTCAGCAGGATGCGTTCTTGCCCTACGTCGAGCGCGGCGACATCGTGTTGATTGGCGCCACCACGGAAAACCCTTCCTTCGAAGTCAACGCCGCGCTGCTTTCCCGCGCCAAGGTCTACATGCTCTCGGCGCTCTCCACCGACGAGGTGCAGACCCTTCTCCGCCGCGCCCTCCGTGACGAAAAGCGCGGCCTCGGCTCGCAACCCATTGAGATTTCTGACGAGCTTCTCCGGCAAATTGCGGTCTTCTCCAACGGCGACGCCCGCGCTGCCTACAATACGCTTGAAACCGCCGTGGCGGCCGCCGCGCGCGATGCGGAAGGGCGCGCCACCATCACCGAAACCCTGGTTGAGGACGCCATCCAGCGGAAAATCCTGCTTTACGACAAGTCCGGCGAAGAACACTACAACCTGATTTCGGCGCTCCACAAGTCGGTTCGCAACTCCGATCCCAGCGCGGCGCTTTACTGGCTGGGGCGCATGTTGGAAGCAGGAGAAGATCCCCTCTACATCGCGCGCCGGCTGATTCGCGAGGCCTCCGAGGACATCGGTATGGCTGACCCCAACGCTTTGAGCGTAACGGTGGCGGCGATGCAGGCGGTGCATTTTCTGGGAATGCCGGAAGGGAATCTCGCCCTTGCGGAGGCGGCAGTCTATCTCGCCCTTGCACCCAAATCCAACGCGCTCTACGTCGGCTATGGCGAGGTCGCGCGCGACGCGCAGGAGACCATGGCGGAGCCGGTCCCCTTGCACCTGCGCAACGCGGTGACCGGACTGATGGCGAACTTCGGTTATGGCAAAGGATATCAATACGCGCACAAAGCCGAAGACAAGCTCACCGATATGCAGTGTCTGCCCGACAACCTCAAGGACCGGCGGTACTATCGCCCCACCGACCAAGGCTTGGAAAAAAAGTGGAAAGAAAAAATGCAGGCCATCGAAGAGTGGAGGAAACGAAGGTCGAGCGAGAAGTAATTCCCATCATCGCACCCAAAAAGGTGCTAGGATGGACGAATGGCATGGCTTGATATCACGCAGGATATCCAATCACTCACGACTTTCCGGCGCCGTTCCGGCGACTTCATAAAGCAACTTAAGAAGAGCAAGCGTCCCGTGGTGCTCACCATAAAGGGGCAGGCGGCAGCCGTTGTGCAGGACGCTGGCGCCTATCAGCGATTGCTTGACCTTGCCGCACACGCGGACGTTGAGGAGGGAATCCGGCAGGGATTGGAGGACGCAAGCAAGGGAAGGATGCGTCCGGCGGAGAAGTTTTTTGACGAGTTTGAAGCCAAACATGGCCTATCTCGTTAACATCACTCACCGCGCAGGGCGTGACCTTGCCTACCTCTATGCGAGCATCAATGCCAGGAATTCTGAAGCCGCGTTCAATTGGTACCAGGGCCTCAAGGAAGCCATACTGAGCCTCAGGGAACAGCCGAACCGGTGTCCGGTGGCCCCAGAAAATGACAAACTCAGACACTTGCTGTACGGCCGCAAGCCCCACATCTATCGTGTAATCTACCGGGTGTTGGAGAGGCAGCGGCGGGTTGAGGTGCTGCACATCCGCCACGGCGCAAGGCGAAGACTCACCAAGCCCAACCGCGGGTAGCCAGTGCGCCGGGACAGGCCTTGGGTTGGACGCGTGGAGTGAGATGTTGCGCGTGCTGCCCTGCCGGAGCGCCCCGATGCATGGGGGCGCCACCCGCTATTGCCACCGGAGTATCGGGCATGAGAAATGCCAATGGTCAGCAAGTGTAGCGCAGACCTCCGCTGTTGAGGTCTGCGGTTCTTCCCAAGGCACTTGATCGAATGTAGGGTTGCGCTAAGGTGTTCCGTCAGGGGATGCCCGTCTTCGAGATTTGTTGCCTGCCCACGGTCAGGACTCCACTGACCTCGGTTCGCCTTTCCTGACGCCACGGACAACAGTTGAGACGGCAAAAACCGCCGCCGAGGGAAGCCACAACCATATCGCTTCACTACGAATAACCGCTAACCCTTTCGCAGAAAAAAACCGGCCCACTCCGATGGGTGACACCATGATTGGGTGAAAAGGGAAAAAGTAACGCGCATTTGTGAATGGGGAGAAAAACGCCACGCCCAAACCACCGTTCGTCATGGCATCAAGGATACCGTGGGATGCGGTGGCTAAAAACAAGTAGAAAAAGAGGTGCCAGCGAGAAATCTGGCTCTGACCAACAAATGCAATGGTTACGAGGCCTGCCAAGAGGGTAGCGAAAAAGAGCGAATGGGTGAACCCTCGGTGGCCCATGACGTCTCCGTAATGAACTCCGAAATGAAAACCGATTACGTCGAGATCAGGGACGGCGGACACCACCGCGCCGAGGGCCCAATACCACCACGGGACATGCTTCGGCTCGACGACTTTACCGATCGCCGTTGCCACTATGGCGTGGGAAAAAGCAGATGGCATTAAAGATCACCTTGCGGCATAACAATAATTGGCGGGTAGCTACAATTAGTGCAGTTCTCGCTGGGGGCTCTTCGCGCATTAGTGCCCCCTAAATCCTTTCCGCCACAAAGCGCTTGGCGTGTTCCTTCAAGATGCATCGGTCCATGACCACCTTGAGGCCGGCGGCGCGGGCGCGCTCGGCAGCCTGCTCGTGAATTACGCCTTCCTGCATCCACACCACTTTCGCGCCCTTGCGAATCGCGGCTTCCACAACTTCCGGCACAAACTCCGGGCGGCGGAAGATCACCACCACATCGAGTGCCTCGGGCACGGCATCGACTGACGCGTAACCCTTCTCACCCAACACCAATTCCTCATTGGGGTTTACGGGAATAATCCGATACCCATGGCGTTGCATGTAAGCTGCCACGCCGTGGCTCGGGCGCATGATCTTTGACGACAAGCCCACCACCGCCAGGGTTTTGCCTTGTTCGAGAATTTCTCGGATGGCGTCAGACATACGGTTCTTAGGAGCCAGGAGACAGGAGTCAGAATTTGTAAGACTGCGTCTACTGTCTTCTGACTCCTCGCTTCTGTGGATCGCGCAGAGCGCAGCTCTGCGCAATCCACACTTCACTTCTGGCTTCTGACTTCTGTCTCCTGACTCCTAGCGAGCACGCGTTCGAGTGCCCCCAAGAACTGCTCATTTTCCTCGTGCCTTCCCACCGTCACGCGTAGACACGTGGGGAAGCCGTAAAGCTTCATGGGCCGCACGATCACGCCTTCGTGCAGCAAGCGGATGAAGTCTTCTTCACAATCCCGCCCAGTATCCACCAGCAGGAAGTTCCCGGCGGAAGGCGTGTAGCGCACTCCCGCCAGCGTCAGTTCGCCCATCAGAAATTTCATTTCGCGGTGGTTACTCTCCACCGATTTGGCAACGTGCTCGGTATCGTCGAGCGCCGCCATGCCCGCCACTTGCGCCAGGCTCGAGGCGTTGAACGGCGAGCGAATGCGCTGCAGGCATTCGATAAGTTCCGGGTGCCCCATGCCGTACCCCAGCCGTATTCCCGCCAATCCATGCACCTTGGAGAAGGTCCGCAACACCAGCAGGTTCTTCCCTGCCCGCACTAAGTCAACTGAGCGGGAATAATCCGGGCGTTGCACGTATTCAAAATAGGCCTCGTCCAGCACCACCAGGACGCGCGACGGAATTGCCGCAAGGAAGCGGTCAAGGTCGTCGGCCGTGAAGATGGTGCCCGTCGGGTTGTTGGGATTGCCGAGGTAAACCACCTTGGTGCGCGCCGTGATGGCATGGGCGATCGCGGCCAGGTCGAAGGTCATATCGCGCATCGGCGTCTGCACCAGTCCTGCGCCCATGTCTTCGATGGCCAGCCGGTACATATAGAAAGCCGATTCCGACGTGATCGCTTCGTCGGCGCTGCCGGAAAGGAAGGTCTTTGCCACCAACTCAATCAGGTCGGTGGAACCCGCGCCCAGGATGATCTGGTCCGCGGGGAGACCGTGAATTTCCGACAGTTTCTGCCGCAGATAATAGCCGCTCCCGTCCGGATAGATATGAATATTATTGATGTAGTGCTGAATAGCTTCCTGAGCCTTGGGGGAAGGCCCCAGGGGGTTTTCGTTTGACGCCAGCTTGATGGCCGTGCGTCCCAGTTCGCGTTCGACTTCCTCAATCGGCTTGCCGGGCGGGTAGGGCCGAATGCGGCTGGACCACGGCGGGAGGATATCGTAAATCGAGGATCGCGGCATGAGACCCAAAGTGTAAAGGGTAAAGTTTAAAGGGTAAAGGGTAAAGCGTAGTTGCCAATCGTTGCCGAGTTGGTCTCGGAGATAATACTCTTAAAGATTCACGGTTCGCGCCAAGTTGAACCTTGCGGAAGACGCATCCAAACGGATTTCGCGCTGTACGTAGCTTACCTTTTACCCTTTACCCTTTATCCTTTACCCTTTTCTTTCTCTTTCCTTCTCTCCCTTCCACGCTTTAAGGCGTGCGACTTCCCCGCGCGTGAGGTGGCGCATCTGGCCGGGCGCCAGGTCCTTGTCCGTCAGGAAAGCTATCCGCACGCGTTTTAACTTTACCACTCCTTTGCCGATACGCTCAAACATCCGCCGGACCTGATGGTACCGGCCCTCCACCAGGGTGATTTCATACCAGGGTTTGGGTTCCTGTCCGAGGGCGCGGATCTGGCAGGGCTCGGTGCGCCGGCCGTCAAGCGCGATGCCCACCTGGAGCTTGGCAATGCCCTCCGCCTCCGGCCGTCCTTCCAACTTCACGTGATAGGTTCGCGTCACAGCCGATGCCCGCGACATCAGGAAATTCGCCAACTCGCCATCGTTGGTCAGAATCATCAAGCCGGAGGAGTGATAGTCGAGCCTGCCGACCGGATAGACGCGCTGCTTGATCCCTCGCACCAGTGAGACCACCGTCGGGCGCCCCTGCGGGTCGCTGACCGTGGAAACGTAACCGACCGGCTTATTCAAAAGCAAGTAGACACTTTCGGTGGCGCGGGTCAACAAACGGCCGTCCACTCGAACGTGATCGCGCTCCGGGTCAGCCTTCGACCCGAGTTTGGAGACGGCTTCTCCGTTGACAGTGACGCGGCCTTCCAGAATGATCTGCTCGGCCTTGCGGCGTGAGGTGATGCCGGCGTCAGCGATAATTTTCTGTAGGCGCTGTTGCATAAGTAAGGTCTGACCTTTGCCGCCCACTAGAATAACTCACCGCAGCCGATTTTAGTACGGGCTTGATGCTATCCAGAACTTTGGAAACTTGAAGCACATCGCTAAAGCCGCTAAGATGTTTATCGGCGTGACATCGACTTCCAAGACGCAAATCGACCAACTGGGCGATCGCCTGAGGAAGGGTGATGTCACAGAGGAGGACCTGCGCCTGCTTGAGGCTTATCGTTTGTCCTTCGACGAAGCGTATGAAGAGGTCGAAGCTTCCATCCACAAGGCGGTACAGTTAGAGCCGGCAGGGCGGCGGGCGAAGACGACGGGTTCCATAATCGACAAACTCCGGCGCGAAACAATCCGGCTAAGTCAGATACAGGACATCGCTGGGTGCCGGTTAATTGTGAAAGACATAGTGGAAGAAGATCGAGTTGTGGATCGACTCAGAGGCGAACTGGCGAAAGCAGTTGTCATCGATCGGCGGAAAAAGCCCAGCTACGGATACCGGGCGGTGCATATGATAGCCACGGCTCGGAACAGGCCCATTGAAATTCAGGTTCGGACCGAACTCCAGCACCTATGGGCTCAGCTTTCGGAAAAACTATCAGACTCGCGCGACCCAACGATAAAGTACGGCGGCGGCGATCCGGAAATCCGGGGGCGACTATCCAAGCTGTCCGAGATCATTGGCTTGTTTGAGGACTTGGAGTCACCTCCGGTTCCGATCGAGATGGCCGAAGAAATCGATCAATTAAAACGAGAGATTCGCCGAAGGCTCGAGAATGAGATAGCACTGTAGTCGGCTGCTTGGATGGCGCAGAGAGGAAATGCCATGGTGTTTTTGATCGAATACGACCGTCCCACGGGAACGCTGGTGCAGTTCCGCAAATATGACGATTCGGAGAGACAGGTCGCACTGGATGCGCGTTTCGAGCTCGAATTGAAACTCAACCACGAAGGGATTCAGCACGAGGTGGTGATTTTGGAAGCTCCCAGCGAGGAGGCAGTTCGCCACACTCATGGCCGCTATTTCAAGGACGTGGCTGAGCTTGTGAGGGAATGGACGACGAGACCGTAGCGCGGGCGGCGCCTCCCTTGCCTTTTATGCAGCGGTCTAGGCGGCTTGATGCTTTTGCGAAGGATGTTCGCCTTTTGTAGCTAGGGCTTCGGTTCAGGGTCTTCCGGAGCCGCCATTGAATCGCTGGCGGGGGCCGTCTCCGCGGTGGCAGGGGGCACAGCTTCTTGCGGCGCAACGGGAGGCGCTTCGCTGCTCACCGTACCGGTTCCCTCCGTGGTCGCTGGTGGGGGTTCTGTTGCTGCCGCTGGTGCTTCTTCGGCGGCCCACTCCGAGCCCAGGGCGCGCTTCGCCAATTCCTCGAATTCCTTCAGGCTGGGCAGCTCTCCCACATCCTTTAACCCGAAATGCACCAGGAAGTCCTTCGAGGTGCGGTAGAGGATTGGCCGGCCCACCACGCTCTTGCGGCCCGCCGTCACCACCAATTTCTTTTCGAGCAAGGTGTGGATCACGCCCCCGGAATCCACACCGCGAATTTCCTCGATTTCCGGCAGCGTCGCGGGCTGCCGATAGGCAATCACCGCCAGCGTTTCCAGCGCCGGCTTGGAAAGCCGAATCAGCGGCTTCAGGCTCTTCACATACTTCCGCAGGATTTCGTGGTGCTCGACCTTGGTCGAGAACTTGTAGCCATTCGCCACCTGCCGGATTTGTATCCCGTGCGAGTTCTGCTCGAAGTCCGCCACCAGTTCTTGCAGCTTGGCCTTGACCCTCTCGCGCTCTTCGCCTTCCAGAACTTTGAGGATGGCGTCGAGAGTCACGGGTTCCGGCGCGATGTAGATAATGCCCTCCACGAGGGCCTTCAAAATTTCATCGGTCAGCATAGGAATTCAAATTTAAAGGTTAAAGGGTAAAGGCTAAAGGGTGAAAACAATCTCGAGTTTGGCATCAGTCCTTTACCCTTCATCCTTTACCCTTCACCCTTTACCCTTTATCCTTCACCCTTTCCTCGTCCAGTCCTGCGGCCAGGTCCTGCGTGGTTGTGGCCGCCAGAATTTCTTCAAACCTCTTGCTTCGGGCGACGGTGATTGCCGCAAATAAATCCTTTTGCCGAAGCAGTACCGCACGCAATCGAACCAGCTCCAACAATGCCAGGAACAAGGCGATCAACGCCTGCCGCCAGAGAAAGTCGCCGATCAAATCCTCGAGCGGAACCGGGCCGGGGCTGGCGCGCAGCACCTGCTTGACGTGCTCAACCATCTGCGCCACGGTAACTTCTTCTCGCCTGATCTGGATCTGCGGGCGCTTCTTGGCGCGTTCCAGGATTTCACGGAACACGGAAATCAGGTCAAATACTGACACCACCAGTCCGGGCTCGTCCTCGGCCTCGGAAAATTCACCAATCCCCGGCTGCGACCACATGGCATCTTCCTGAAGGCGTTTCGAGTTGAGCATTTCCGCAGCGTTCTTGAACTGCTCGTGCTCAAGGAGCCTGTGTACCAATTCCGCTCGGAGATCTTCCAGTTCTTCGGGCGGCGCCGTCGGGTCGGGCGGCAAGAGCATACGCGACTTGATGTAAATCAGGGTGGCCGCCATGAAAATGAACTCACCTGCCACGTCGATATTCAATTCTTCCAGCAGATGCAGGTAGTCAAGGTATTGCTGGGTAATTTTGGCAATCGGAATGTCGTAGATATTGATCTGCTGCTTGCGAATCAAATCGAGCAGCAAATCCAGCGGGCCCTCGTAGTTTCCCAGCTTAACGGGCGGCGGCGGCGCCGCAAGGTGCGTCACCCGCTTGGCCGCCGGGGCAGGAACTTCCCCCGGACCTGCGCCCGCCGCAGGGTCGTCCGGAGGGCCGGCCAGGGAGGTGTTGCCGCCCGCAGTCGGATCGGGTACCGTCGGCTCCTGCGGATTGGGCTCGCGAGGTTCGTCGGCCATTCAGGTCAGCCTCACCGCGGCGCGGACTTCCGCCATGGTCGTCTGCGCTACGGCGCGGGCTTTTGCCGTTCCTTCCTCGAGCACGTCCCACACTTTCTGGGGATTCTGCTCATACGGTAGCCGCCGATCCTGAATCGGCGCGAGAAAAGTGTTCAGATGACCGGCCACAAGTTTCTTGCAATCCAAACAACCGATTTCCGCCGTGCGGCATTCACGGTTCACGCGCTCGATGGTCTCCGGCGCCGAGAAGATCTTGTGCAGATCAAAGACCGGGCAGATGTCCGGATTGCCGGGGTCCGTGCGCCGCTTGCGAGCCGGATCAGTTACCATCGTAGCGAGTTTTTTCGAAACCGCATCCGGTGGGTCGGTGAGGAAAATCGCGTTGCCGTAACTCTTCGACATCTTCCGGCCATCCGTCCCCGGCAGGCGGGGGGCGGAAGTGAGCAGAGCTTCGGGCTCAGGAAAGATCGGGCTAACAACCCCCAGACCGTCATTCAGCCAAGCGGCCCGGTCATCGAGCGATCCCTCCCTGAATTTCTGCATGCTCTTAGCTACCGCAGCACCTCGGTCACAATTGTACGTTTTCATCGCCTTCTCGACCGCAAGAGGTGTGAGGTCAAGTTCTCCGAAAGCCAAATTGAACCGCCGCGCCACTTCGCGCGTCAACTCCACGTGCGGAACCTGATCTTCACCCACGGGGACGTAACGCGGTTTGTACATCAGGATGTCGGCGGCCTGTAAAAGCGGGTAGCCGAGAAAGCCATAGGTATTGATGTCGTGGTCCCGAATGTTTTCGAGCTGCTCTTTATACGTGGGCACGCGCTCCAGCCAACCCAGCGGCGTGACCATGGAAAAGAGCAGGTGCAATTCCGCGTGCTCAGGCAAGCGCGACTGAACAAAAAACGTTGCCTTGGCAGGGTCGAGCCCGCAGGCCAGCCAGTCCGTAACCATCTCCCAGGTGTCCTGGTGCAAATCGAGCGTATTGTCGTAGCCCGTCGTCAGCATGTGCCAGTCGGCGACGAAGTGAAAGCTGTCGTATTCATCCTGCAGCTTCACCCAGTTCTGGAGAGCGCCCACCAGATTGCCCAGATGGAGCTTGCCGGTGGGGCGCATGCCGCTCAGAATGCGCGGGCGTTGAGAAGTGTTGTGACTCACTATTCGCCTTTATTAATGCCTTATAACGTCTTGTCAAGCCTCGATCGGCTTTGACAATCCGCATCCCGCCAAAATTTCGCTAATCTCGCATCGTAACATAGCTGCCCCAGAAACGCGAAGCCGGCGAAGAGGTGCAAGGAGGCAACAAGGTTTTCGGCCTGTGGCCCACGGATGGAGATTCGCGTTTACCCATCCAAGACACTCATGAGATACTGGCAGGCTTTCGCAAGAAATTTCCTGCTCACAGGGGTTGGCAGGCTCTCGCGTGGTTGGCAGATCGTTGGCAATCACGAAGAGCGAAGTCTTGCGGCAGCAGGCCCAGACCGCGTCCGAAAAAAGACCCGATTGACATCAGGAAAGGATGCGGCGTTAGGCTGCCTTGATCTCCCCCGCCACACACGCATGGGACAGTCTGTGGAAGCAATCCCGCCGAACGGAAGCCCCCAACGTTTGAGCCGAGTCTTGGGCCTTTGGGACGTGGTCTTCTTCGGCTTGGTCCTGGTCTCCCCCATGGCCGCCGTGCCGCTGTTCGGTGTGGCGCAAGAACTCTCGCACGGTTTTGCGACCACGTGCATTCTGCTCTCCATGGGGGCGATGGCGATCACGGCAGTGAGCTATGGCCGGATGGCCACCGTGTACCCCTCCGCGGGGTCGGCCTACACCTACATCAGCCAAGGGCTGAACCCCCACCTGGGTTTTATGGTCGGCTGGGCATTGCTTCTTGACTACCTGGACCAACCCATCATCAACGCCATCTACGGCGCTCTTACCATCCAACGATTGCTTCCCGGCGTCCCGTACATTGTCTTGGCGGCCGTATGCGTAGCGTTCATGACCTACATCAATTTGCGCAGTGTGCGTGTCACGGCGCGCGCTAATGAAATCATGTTGGCAGTCATGACCGCCGTGATCGGAGTTTTCATCATCATGGCCTTTCGATATCTTTTCAAGGCCCAAGGGGTTGGCGGCCTTTTTTCGACGCAGCCGTTCTACGATCCGCACACGTTTCAATTACAAGCTATCGCCACCGGGACGTCCCTCGCCGCCTTAACTTATATCGGCTTTGACGGAGTCACGCTTCTGGCGGAGGAAGTGAAGGACCCCAGGCGAAACATCCTCTTGGCGGGCGTGATCGTTTGCATTTTCACAGGTCTCTTCAGCGGATTGCAGGTTTACCTGGCACAACTCGTCTGGCCCGATTACCGCACCTACCCGCACGTGGAAACAGCCTTTATGGATGTCGCCAGGCGGGTCGGCCACCTGGGGCTGTTTGATGCCATGGCCGTGGTCCTGGTGATTTCCAGTTTGGGGTGCGGAGTCACGGGACAACTGGGCGCCGCGCGGCTCCTGTTCAGCATGGGGCGCGATAAAGTACTGCCAAGCAAACCTTTTGCCTACCTGGGGCGCACCAAAGTCCCCTCGGCCAACGTCTTGATCATTGGCGTACTGGCCTTCCTCTTCAGCCAAATCTTCAGTTACGAGCTTGCCGCAGAGATGTTGAACTTCGGCGCGTTCCTGGCCTTTATGGGCGTGAACTTCGCCTGTTTTGCCCAGTTTTATCTCGGCGGGCAGCCGGGACGAAAGCGCCATCTGTGGAAGGATGCCGTGATCCCGCTGGTGGGATTCTTGTTCTGCCTGTGGATCTGGTGCAACCTGTCCAGACCCTCCTTGCTCAGGGGAGCGGTTTGGCTAGGAGCCGGTTTGCTCTATGCAGCCATCAAGACACGCGGGTTTCGCGGGCGCCCGCTCACCATGGATTTCCGCGACACGTAACGAGGGTTTGGTTTCACGCGCCTTCGCCGCCAAAGGAAAGGCCCATTTCACGCGCCACCTTCTGGATATAGTGGCGTCCCTCGTCGTACTCCTCCGCCGATTTCAAGTGTTCCAGCATCAGGGGAGCGTCCACCGGGAGCCCCGAAAGCCCCCGCAGATAGGCGCGGTAATCAAGCTGGCCGCGGCCCGGAATGACTTCGCGCAACGACACTTGGACGTAGTCCTCCCAGCTCAAGTCTTTGGCATGGCAGGAAACAATCCATGGCCCCAGCTTCTGGAAACACTCGTCGATGACCGTGCGGTTGTTGTACATGCGCTCCGGGCAGTTCATGACGTTGCATGCGTCCAGATGAACCGCGAACCCTTGACGATCCACCTTCCGAATCAGCTTCAGGTAATCATCTGGGCCCGTGGGGAAATTGAAGGGCATCATCTCAATTGAGAACTTGGTGCGGGTGGGTTTGACGGCGTCGATGACGTGGCGGCAATTCTCCACGGTGGCGTCGATAAACTCCTCCGTGAGGTTCTTGGGGTCGGGGCCACACCAATAATGGGGATTGAAGGAGCCGGCAATATCGACGCAGCAGCGCGCCCCCAGCATTTCCGCCAGGGCAAGCCGCTCCTGCACGTAGGCGAGGTTCTGGCGCCGCTTCTCAAGATCCACATCGAGCATGTTGCACCATGCACCCACTTCCGCCAGGGCCACATCCCGGGAAGCGAATTCCTTGATGATGGCTTTTATCCTGTCCGCATCGTGGATCTCCACTTGGGGAGCGTAAGCGGCACGGTACCCCAACCGGCGATGCTCCTGGGCGAGCTCTGCGGGGTCATCCGATTTGAGAAAAATGGGACCACCCAAGCGCAGGGGCCGGACAGGTGACGTACCCGGCCGACCCCACAGCGGGGGACTCGCCACGGCTAGAGCGGCCATCGTTCCCGCTTGGCCGAGAAAAGCGCGGCGTGATGAACGATTGGGCATCATAACCTCCAGTATTAGAGTTTAGGGGCCATCGTTTTGAATTCCACTCGTTGTGACCCGCCGTGGGCTTCTGGCCCCAGGGGTTCGGAGTCTTTGATCTTAAGAGGCTTCATTCCTCAGGATGTCGTGAGAACCGATACGCCGCAAGATGAGTGTGTCGCCAACGAGTTCAAATGTAATCCGGTGAGAAATCGAAACCCGTGCTTCCCAGATACCTTCGACACCGTGCATCTTTTTGGATTGTAAGGAGGGGTGACGGAGATTCGTTTGAAGAAGCCTCAGGGCCTTGTCGGCTCGAGACTGGACCTCGTGTGGTAGGCGCTGGTAGTCGCGACGAAATAGCGGGGTCCACCGAATATTCAAGAGCCTGCCTGCGTCTGAATCCGGCAAGAGTTGATCTCTGGATCTCAGTTCCGTATGAGTTACTACGATTTCAGATCGTTGAGCAGTTCCTCCACAGAATCGCTTTCCTTGAAGTCACCGCGCGCTAATGCTTCGTCAACCTCTTTCTCTTTCTCCTGCCACTCGGGGGTCCAAAACCAGCGTTGGTCCTTGGGGATGATCGTTGCAGGCACTAACTCTACTGTTTTGCCCACCATCCGCACCAGCATGTGATCGCCCTTCTTGAGTCGCAATGCCTTGGTAATTCGGTGAGGTATCGTGATTTGGTTTTTCGCGCCCATCCGCACGGCATTTTCGAGCACGGTCTTGGCTTTGGCCATGATTCGTGTCCTTCTTCCGCTTTTCCGAAATTCTGATTTTCTTACTTTTTCGCGGCAGAGTCAAGAAGAAGCGAATTTGCCTTTGTCGATTTCCTGATTGATCTTGCCGCCCAGACGGTGGCCACGGCCGCCTGGAGAAAAATCGCGCTCCATTTCGGCGTCCCAAGCTTGTTCCTCAAGCTCCGCGAACCAGTCTGCCAATTTCCGGCGCTCGGACTCCGGGAGCTGCTTGATGGCTGCTTTAATCGCTTCCACGGTCATATTCCAAGCCTAGCCTTGCTCACTGACAGATGCAAGTCCGAAGCGGGCAGACTGACTTCCTTGACAGTCAGGAGCCTCAGATTCACACGACCAACCCTGCGCGGCCAAGACTTTCTTCTCCTGCTCGTCGCTGGAAGATTTCGATATAGCAATTGACCAGCGAGACGGCGGCGGGGGTGATGCCGGGGATGCGGGAGGCTTGCCCCAGCGTTATGGGGCGCACCTTGGTGAGCTTTTCCACGACCTCGCGAGAGAGGCCGGAAACTTTGCCGTACTCGAACCATTCCGGAATGCGCCGGGATTCGGCGCGCTTCATCCGTTCCATCTGCCGTTCCTGCTGCTGCAAGTAGCCTTCGTATTTGAAATCCGTTTCCACTCGCCGCGCTTCTTCCCGGCAGAGCACGGGTGATTCATGAATTGCCCCTGCCAAGGAATCCGCACCCTCTGGAGGGGCGCTTTGCGAACCGCCGCCCAAGCCCTTCAGTCCCTCACTGACCCATTCCATCAGGTCATCGATTCCCAGCTCCGGCCGCGTGGGCAATTGGGCGCCGGTTAAGGGCGAAGGTGCGGAGAGATGTCCGCCTTCCATCAGTCCCAACTTGGTGTAGATTTCCCGGCCCACCCGCGAGCGTGGGTCCAGACGAGTTTCGAGCAGGAATTTCGTGGCCGCACTGATGCGCAGCTTCTTTTCCACAAACGCCTCGTAGTCCTTTTGCTTGATGGTGCCCACCTGGTATCCCAGCGGAGTCAGGCGTTCGTCGGCGTTGTCGATGCGCAAGTGCAAACGGAATTCGGCGCGTGAGGTGAACATGCGGTAGGGCTCGTCCACTCCCTTGCTCACCAAGTCGTCGATCAGGATTCCCGCATACCCTTGCGTGCGATCAATGGTGATGGGCGCCTTGCCTTGCACGCGCAGTCCAGCATTAATCCCGGCCATCATCCCCTGGCAACCGGCTTCCTCGTAACCGGTGGTTCCATTGATCTGCCCGGCGAGAAACAGATCCTGAATTTTCTTCGTCTCGAGCCACGGATAGAGCTCGGTGGGCTGCACCATGTCGTACTCAATGGCATAACCGGGGCGAATCATGTCGGCGTTCTCGAGGCCCGGGATGGACTTCACCATGGCCATCTGCACGTCAATAGGCATGGAGGTTGACATGCCGTTGACGTAAATCTCGTGGGTGTCCAGGCCTTCGGGTTCCAGGAAAATCTGGTGCTGCGGCTTGTCCGGGAACTTCACGATCTTGTCTTCAATGGAGGGGCAATAGCGCGGCCCGATGCCCTTGATTTGCCCGGAATAGAGCGGGGCGCGATGCACGTTCTCACGAATGGCGCGATGGGTCTCCGCAGTGGTGTAAGTAATCCAGCAGACCGTCTGCGGCTGAGTGATGGCCCGCGTGCGAAAGCTGAAAGGGGTGGGAATCGGATCGCCGGCCTGCACTTGAAACCTTGAGAAATCAATGGTCCGCGCGTCGAGCCGCGGAGGCGTGCCGGTCTTAAGCCTGCCCACCTCAAAGCCCAGGCGGCGAAGCGCGTCGCCCAAAAACACCGAGGGCGGCTCGCCGGAACGTCCGGCCGGATACTGGTTTTCTCCGCAATGGATCAAGCCGTTGAGAAAAGTTCCGGTGGTGATGATGACCGCGCCCGCCTCCACCGTTCGCCCATCAAGCAGGCGCACGCCGCGCACACGTCCACTCAATCCGGCGGGTAGGGGCGGTTCGCGATCCGACCCTACTTCCATGACAAGATCTACCACTTCCGCCTGCTTGATGCGCAGGTTCGGCTCCGACTCGAGCACTTGCCGCATCTTCCCCCGGTAAAGTTTCTTGTCGGCCTGGGCGCGTGGCGACCAAACCGCCGGTCCGCGGCTGGTGTTGAGCAGGCGGAACTGGATACCCACGGCGTCGATGACCTCGCCCATCACCCCACCCAGCGCATCGATTTCGCGCACCAAGTGGCCCTTGGCGATTCCCCCCACGGCGGGATTGCAGGACATCTGCGCAATCAGGTCGAGGTTGATGGTATAAAGCGCGGTCTTCAGCCCCATGCGTGCCGCTGCCATCGCTGCTTCGCAACCGGCGTGCCCTGCGCCCACCACCACCACATCGTATTTTTCCGAAAAGGACATTGTCTTGTTTGCCCGCCTGAGGAGGCCCACCTTCATTCTACCAAGGGCTTTCGCCGGAGACCAGCGCCGTTCCAAGATTCGGGGTTAGGGATTAGGGGCTCGGGATTCGGGGGCCGGTGTAGGGGTCGCCGAGGCTGAAAGTCTGCCGATCTTAATGGCGGACGACCGTTCGGCCCCGGGGCGTCACCCTTGGCAAGGTGCGCTGCTGGAAAGAATTAGCCGGGACAGCACATTAGGCTGCACCTGTTGCTGCCTACGTCACAGCTCGCAGAGCAGGTAGGCGGAAGCCAAAAGCAGAAACGGCGATGAATAGAATCCCGGCATGGGCCGGGGAAAACGAATGGAGGCGACGGTGCGTCCGAAGATTGTTCCCAGGATGTGACTCAGGCCATTGGCGAGCATGATGACGGCGAAGACGTAGCCGAGGGGCCGCATCCAGCGGGCGCCACGCAACACAAAAACCGAGAGGCATAAGAGCAAGACATTAACCGCCACCAAGCCCGCCAACCAAACACCAAACGTGAAAACTGGGAATGGAAGCCAAGGCCGCTTTTCGCGCAGGGCCATCACCGTGGGGTTGTAGACCGCAAGGAAGCCGGTGCTGGCTTCGTCGGCGACGTGCAGAGCCAGGGCCAGGCAGAGTGAAATCCACGCCCAGAAGAGTTGGGCATGGGGGGCCGCGGCCAATCCGAAAGCCATCAGGATATGCTGGGGACTCATTATGGGCTTATCCTTTCAGTTTGTGAAGGTAAGGGACGCTGGCTTGCATCAAGTCCCAGTCCATCTCGACGAAGTAGTTCTTGATACCGCCCATCCTGGCGGCGGCGAAGAGCTTCTTCCAATCGATGGAGCCCTTTCCGATGGGCACGATTTTCTTTTCCGCCGTTGACCAGTCCACGAGATGGAGCGAAATATAGCGGCCAGGATACTTGGTGAGATAGGTGGCGGCCTCAAAGCCGAGGCTGATCACCGCAACTTGAAATTGCATTTTAACCAGCTTCGCATCCAACCTCTTCATCAATTCGTCGTAGATGAGCGCACCATCGATTTCCTTAAATTCAAAGTTGTGATTGTGGAAACCAAGCTGCATGCCTGCCTGGTGCGTCTGTTCGCCGATCTTGTTCAGTTCGTCGGCGGCATGCATCCAGTCTGCCATGGTTGCCTCACGCCGCAGGGAAAACGTCGAGACAATCATCTGTTTCAGGCCAAGCTCCCGGGCAAAGGCGATTCTGTCGTCCAGACTCTGCTTGAGTTCCCGGAACTGGAAGTGGCAACTCTCACAGCCCAGCCCCGCGTCATGGATCATGCGGCGGATTTCTGAGCCTGGCATCTTCACCAGAGGGCCAAAGCCGGCCTTCTCGTAACCGGCTGGCGAGCACATCTCGATCATCCGGTATCCCCCGGCCGCGATCTGCCGCAGGGTGCCCGCGAAATCCTTGGCGATCGACTCCCGGAGTGGATAGGTTTGGCACCCGATGGGCATTCCCAGCGGGTTGGCTCGAAGCTCCATCGCCACCGCGGCGATACCCATGGCGCTTCCCCAAAGAAATTCTCGTCTTGAAATTGTTGTCATGGCAGTTCTCCTGTCGCCGGTCTGTAGCGTCGATCTCCGATCGACGATTCGGCGGTCTGAGACCGCCGCTACAACCCCATCACAGAGATCGGGGATCCCAACCCTTGCGGTATTCGCGGGACAAATACTTGTTCGCTTCCGGGACATTGGTGATTTTCCGGTTGTGGGCGTCGTACAGCAGCTTCCGGCCCGTGCGTAAGGCGACGGCGTACAAGTTGACAGCCTCGGTAATCGGGCCCGCGTTCAAGAAGCTCCCCGGTGATTGTGCTCCGCCTCGCGTCGCAGCAATCCATTGGCGCATGCTGGGCGAAACCTCGCCCGGCGCGGATTGCCGCCGGGCAGGCGCTTCCGGAACCGGATGTGTGCGCATCCTTCTTTCCGGAATCAGCCGCGGATTATCAACGTGAAAGCCCGCCAGGATCTTGCCCCTATTGCCGACAAACATCATGCCCTCGGCCGGAAGCTCTTTCTTATCCTCTTCCAGCTCGGGTGGAGTGGGCGGCCGCATCCCGCCCTCATACCAGGTCAGGTCGAGCGCCGGCCATTTCCCGCGCGCGGGAAACTTGAAGCGGACGGAGCTGGCCGTGGGGAAAGAAAAGTCATTCTGCACTTTCGTCGCGAGGTTATCCTTGAATTCGCACGTGTGGCTGAGCATGGGCTCGACGCTGGCCGGCGATCCCAACTCCAGGGCCTTGAACACCGTCCAAAGACTGTAATGGCCCATATCCGCCATGGAGCCGCCTCCGAAGTCGTACCACCCGCGAAAGACCATGTGCGTGTAATTCGGGTGATAGGGACGGGCGGCCTCCGGACCCAGCCACAAATCCCAATCAAAGCCTTCCGGGACCGGCGGCGTATCGGTGGGAAGGGTCGTGTACTGCGGCCACACCGGACGGTTCGTCCAGTTGTGGACTTCGCGGAGAGTGCCAATGGAACCGCGCCTGACCCAGGCCAGGACCTGCTCCATCGATCCGTTGTACTCCCACGGCACAAAGTGGGTGGCCACACCTTTCTCGCGCGCGGTGTCAATCACCAACCGGGCTTCCTCCAGGCGATTGGCGAGGGGTTTGTGCAGGATCACATGCTTGCCCATCTTCATGGCGGCGATGCTGATGACACCGTGAAGATGGTCGGGCGTCATGATTTTGACCGCGTCCACGTCCTTTTCCTTGTCCAGCAACTCGCGGAAGTCCGCATAGGAAGAGCAACCCTTGAAGGTGTCGCCAGGGCGCTTGGCGGCATAGTAGGTCTCCACAATGTCCTGGGCGGCGTCCCGGCCTCCCGGAATAATCCCCTCGCTGCCGGCTCTCCAGTCTGGCTTCCCCAACGCGTTGCGAATGCTCTTGAGGAGGGAATCTCTTGACCAATCCCGGTACCCGACGGCGTCCTTCGAGGGGTCACATACCGCAACAATCTGAATTTCCGGAATGGACAGTAATCTCAGCATCTCCCGCAGGCCTTGAGTGCCGGTGCCAATGTAAGCCAAACTTATTTTGTCGCTGGGCGCGACAACCCCCGGCCCCCCCAACACATGCCTTGGAACCATGGTGAACGCCGCCGATGCGGCGGCCGTTCCCAGGAACTTACGGCGATTCATCTCCGATGTCATCTTCCCACCTCGCAGCGGCGGCATCATACTGCGGGGTCGCAAGCGAAGCAAGCCGGCAGGACCGCTTCCAGGTGCTCGCCAGGCAGATAGCGCGAAGTTATCCTGCTCCCGGCGGAAATACTCCGCGGTTCTTGGTTCGTGTTCGTTAAGAAACCCACTGAAGTTTTTCACATTTAGAGCTGCGGAGTAGCGCGCTGCGCTCCCAACTCGGCGCGGCTCGCTGGGGCGCCAGGCGGCCAAAACTCAAAAAGCGGACACTTCTACTGAGAAATGGGGACATTATTTAATGGGGCTTGACAACAAGGGTTTTCTTCATTGACATCAGTCCCCGTGTGTGTTGCGATACCGTTGCTGTCCGACCAAGAGACCCGCCATTACCTCAACCGCAAGCGCCTTTCTTCCTCGGACAACGCAGTCACAAACTCGACAACTTTACTGGGGGGTGCACCATGCGCCGAAAGTCCATTTTGGCTGGGGCGGTGGTAGTGTGTCTGCTTTGCGGTTTGGGGCTGCGGGCGCAGCAAGCTGATTCGAGCGCCTCGGATAACACAAATCTGCCCGCTTCTTCGCAGCCGGCTACGGGAACGATCCCGCGGCTGATCAAGTTCACGGGGGCGGTGAAAGACCTCACGGGTAAGGTCCCCACGGGAGTGGTGGGCCTGACGTTCTCGCTCTACGAACTGCCCGAGGGCGGCAGCCCGCTCTGGGTGGAGACCCAAAGTTTGCCCCTCGACTCGCTGGGGCGTTACACGGCGCTGCTGGGCGCGAATTCTCCCGAGGGCTTGCCGCTGGACTTGTTCACCAGCAGCAAGGCCTTGTGGCTGGGGGTGCAGCCGCAGTTGCCGGGCGAAGCCGAACAGCCGCACGTGCTGCTGGTGGCGGTGCCCTATGCGCTCAAATCCTCCGATGCCGACACCCTGGGAGGGCTGCCCGCCTCCGCCTATATGCTTTCCTCGAACACAAAAACGGCGGAGAGCATCGTCGTGCCGTCGATTACGTTCCCGCCGCCGATTACCATCCCGCCCCCGACGGTGGGCGGCACTTCGAGCGCCCCCATCACCGGCGGGGGCACGGCCAATTTTGCGGCCATGTTCACGGGGCCCGCGACGATCGGGAACTCGGCGATCTATAACAGCCTGGGCGGCTGGGTGGGCATTGGCACCACGAACCCGGCGGCCACGCTGGACGTCCATGGGACGGGAAACTTCACCGGGGCGCTGAACCTTGCTCAGACCACGGGAGCGGGTGCAGGAGTCATCACGCTGGGTGGCGCTCCGTTTGCCCACAGCTTCGGTGATGCCACCAACACTTGGCTTGGCCAGATGGCCGGGAATTTCAGCCTGACCGCCACCGGCAACACCGCCACGGGGTACAACGCCCTTCACAACAGCACGAGCGGCAACTTCAACAGCGCCTACGGGTACTCCAGCCTCTATCACAACACCACGGGCACCCGCAACACGGCCTTGGGGTGGATCAGCCTCAATGCCAACACCACCGCGAGCTTTAACACCGCCGTCGGAATGGGCGCGCTGGCCCTCAACTGTAGCGGCGTTGTTGGGGACTGCGGGGCCGGGAATAACACGGCGGTGGGCTATAACGCCGGTTTGACCGGAAACTCCGCCAATGCCAACGTCACCGGGTCTAACAATACCTTCATTGGCTACAATTCGGGACCCGGAACATCAACTCAATTGACCCGCGCTACCGCGATCGGCGCGAACGCATTGGTGTCCGCCAGCAACGCCTTGGTACTGGGTGGAACCGGCAGCGACGCGGTGAATGTCGGCATTGGCACGCCCACGCCCGCGCACACTCTGGATGTGGTGGGCGATATCAATGCCAGCGGCCATTTTCTGGGTGACGGCTCACAGTTGATGGGCGTTACCTCGACCGGCCTGAACTGCACAGGGTGCGTGGGCAACACGCAGTTAGCGGTGAACTACGCTGGCAGCGCCTCGCAGGGCGGGCCGGCCACGAACGCCCTGTTGCTGAACGGCTTTTCGGCGTCGGCCTTCCAGCCGGTAGGCGCCTATGCCGTGACCACGGGGGCCAACAGCTTCGCGGGCACTCAGACCATCAGCGCCGGCGACGTCTCGATCGCCAGCGGCAACTTGGCTTTGCCTCAGACCACAGGTTCGGGAGTTGGGGTCATCACGCTGGGTGGCGCTCGGTTTGCCCACAGCTCCGGCGACGTGACCAACACCTTCGTGGGCCAGAGTGCCGGGAATTTCAGTGTGTCGGGCCAGTTCAACACCGGTACCGGGTATTACGCCCTTTTAAGCAACTCGTCGGGCGCTTACAACAGCGCCTTCGGTGAGGCCAGCCTCCTCCACAACAACACGGGCTCCGGTAACACCGCCACCGGCACCTACGGCCTTTACAGCAACACCGCCGGCGGCGAGAACGTCGCGACGGGAGACAGCAGTCTCTATAGCAACACCACGGCAAGCTACAATACCGCCATCGGGGGGTCCGCCCTCTACTACAATTGCAACGGCGTCTCCGGCTCGTGTGCGGGCGCGAATAACACAGCCGTGGGCTATCAGGCCGGCGTAACCTCAACGCAGGCGAATGCCAACATCACAGGCGCCAACAATACGTTCATTGGTTACCGGTCGGGACCCGGCGTCTCATCCTCCCCGCCGATCAACAATGCCACCGCAATCGGGGCAAACGCTCTCGTGTCTGCGAGCAACGCCCTGGTACTGGGCTCCAGCGGAGTGAACGTGGGCATTGGCACCGCGACCCCCGCCTACACCTTGGACGTGCATGGAACCGCCAATTTCACTGGAGCCGTCGCCTTCGCTCAACCTGTGAACTTCGCCACCGGCGTATTCTCGGGCAGCAGCAGCGGCAACATCGTAACGGCAACACAGAGCAGCAGTTCTGGCGTCGCAGTGGATGGATACAACTCCGCCAATGGCAGCTACGGCCAACTGGGTACCTCGGGCAGCGGCGGCACCGGCGTCTACGGCGGCAGTAGCAACGTCGGCGTGCAGGGGATGAATCTCGGAAATAGCAGCTTCGGCCAACTGGGCACGAGCGTCAGCGGCAACGCAACGGGTGTCTACGGCTCCGGCAGCGCCTACGGCGTCTACGGCAGCGGCAGCGTCTCCGGCCTCTACGGCATCAGCAGCAGCAACGTCGGCGTCTCCGGCTTCGGCAGCACCTACGGCGTCTACGGCTCCAGCGGCAGCACCGGCGTCTACGGCTCCGGCGACACCGGCGTCTACGGCGGCAGCAGCACCGGCAACGGCGTCTACGGCGTCAGCCCCTACGGCTACGGCGTCTACGGCACCGACGGCGGCGGTAACGGCATCGGCGTCTACGGCAGCGGCAACTGGGACGGTGTCATAGGTGTCGGCAACAATACTGGTGTCTCGGGCAGCGCCACTGGCCTAGGCTGTTGTAGCTACGGCGTCTCGGGTGGAGCCAGCGGGGCCTCTTCCAACACCGGCGTTTACGGCGTGGCCTCCGGCGGCAGCAGCTACGGCGTCTACGGCGTGGGCGGCACCTATGGCGTGTACGCTTTCGGCAACCTGGGAGCGAGCGGGACGAAGTCGGCGGTGGTGGCCTTGCCCGACGACCGCGTGGTGGAACTCTACGCCATGGAAAGCCCGGAGAACTGGTTCGAAGACTTCGGAGGCGGCGAACTGCGCAACGGCGTTGCCCTAGTGACGCTCGACCCAACTTTCGCGCTCACCGTGAACACCGAAGCTGGTTACCGTGTCTTTCTCACCCCCAACGGCGATTGCGAAGGGCTCTATGTGACCAACAGAACTCCGGCGGGTTTCGAAGTGCGCGAGCTGCGGGGCGGGAAGTCGAGCGTGGCGTTTGACTACCGGATTATTGCCAAGCGGCGAGGTTACGAGAAAGTGCGAATGGACCAACTCGAGACCGACGCCGAGACAGTTCAGGCGATCCGCGGCGTGGCTGAGCAGCGACCCGCGCACCGGAAGCTGATGATGCACAAGCCGCCGGAGGCTCCCAAGGCGCCTCCGGAGCTGCCCAAAGTCGGACCTCCGCCAGCCGCACCTCTGGTGGCGATTCCAAGGCCACTGGAGCCCGCGAAGCTGCCGGCGCTTTCCATGCCGCCGCATCGGTGAGGAGGAACATCAATGCCCGCCGCTTGGGCAGCAACCCGCCGGCCTGCGGGGTTCGAGGCGGCTGCAAAAACCCCTGCGCGCGGTGACCCAAACAAAGAGAAGCGCACCGGCGACCGCCCAATGGATATCCTATCAATAGCGCTAAAAAGCCCACGGTCCCAAAGGCAGTGACCGTGGTTACGGCCTCGACCCCGTGCCAAGCCTGTCCCACCAACCCCATACCCCCCCTGAACCAAGAGAAAACTCGCCCACGCAGTGATTTCACATTATGAAATTCCTACCGGCAGGAAATCACGGGGACAATTGGCCTGTTTTTGCAAAATTTTCCTCCCCCGGCAGGCCATCTTGCCGGACTCTGGCCGCCAACGTGTTAGCCTACAGTATGGAGGTGGGCCAACGGGTAATATCACGCACCACGGCTAGGCGCCAGGGTCTAGGTGGCGGACGGTAGACAGTAGGCGGCATACGGTAGACGGGGAGAGAGCCGATGCCGCAGTCCTGTATCCTGTATGCCGTCTACTGCCTTCTGGCTCCTGACTCCTGAACGCTGTCCACTCTCCACTATCCCCTGACCTTTGGAGGTTTCTATGTCGCTCGTAAAAAAACCGGAAATGACCGAGGAGAACCTGGCCGCGCACCGCGCCAACGGTGCCCACTCGCACGGTGCGGTGACGCCCGAGGGCAAGGCTCGCGTCGCGGCGGCCAATTTACGTCACGGGTTCTATGCCCAGGCGCAGAATGGGGCTTTGACCGCCTTGGGGGAAGACCCGGAGGAGTACGCTGCCCTCATGGATTCCCTGGAAAACAATTTGGTGGAGGGCTTGGAAGCTGAGCTGAAGCAGCGCATCGGGGACACCCTGTGGCGGATGAAGCGCGCCGCACGCATGCAGAACGGTCTGGCCCTGAAGCGCATCAAAGCCGCCCTGGAAATCCAGCAAGCTGCCACTAACCCCCAGCGCCTGCGGCTCCATGAAAACCTGGATTGCTACGAGGATTTGTCCATGGCCTTGAGGCGTCGCGGCAACGGTCCCACCCCCGCCGAAATCCAGACCTTTGTGAAACATTTTGACGATGACCCTTCCGAGGAGATGCAGGAATTCTTCCTTCTCCTTAAATCCCTGAACAAGTTGGAAGCAGGCCCGGAACGGAAGGCAGTGCGCCGCAAGGCGCGGGTGCAACTGATTCAGATGATGGATCGCTACCAGACGGTCTGCATAGAGATCGCCGAGGAACTCGACGAAATGCAATCACCGGAGAACCTCGCGGCGCTAATGGCTCCCCGGGATGAAAAATCGCT
>JBEKNU010000051.1:0-31879 GCA_049522495.1 Terriglobia bacterium | reverse complement strand
GTGGCGAAGCTCGTCCCCCTCTCCGTCGACGAAACCAGCAAGGATGAGCTGATTTTAGTCGCAGCAGGCAAAATGCGTTTGCCGCAGGCTCCTTTGGACATTCACAAGTTACTCAAGATCCGGACCGGCCGCGTTTCCAACAGTCAAGCCATCCAGGCCCTGGTAGACGAACGCGCGGAGGGGAGATGAAACCGCAACCAGCATTTTTCGATGCCAGTGCGCTGGTCCCGCTCTGTGTTCGGGAGGCTACCAGCCGCCAAGCTCAGGCCCACCTGCGACAGAGCTTGCCGGTGGTGTGGTGGGGAACTCCGGTCGAGATCCATAGCGCGGTGGCCCGCCTCCACCGCCTGGCCGTTTTGAGCGATCGCGAACGCAAGGGAGCTCTGGCTCGGCTGGAGCTGTTGAGCCGGGGATGGAGAGAGATCCTCCCCGCGGAATCGGTGCGGGAAATGGCAAGGCAATTGTTGGATATTCATCAGCTTCGAGCTGCCGACAGCTTGCAACTGGCGGCGGCTCTCACCTGGTGTCACCAACAACCCAAGAACCGCAATTTTGTTTCCGGCGATCAGCAGTTATCCCAAGCCGCGGCCTCAGCGGGATTTACTGTCCTTGCGCTTTCCTCTTAGCTCGCGGGGAAGGACCGACGCCAAAAACCAGCGGGGAGGTGTCCGCCAGCCCGTTGGCGGCCGGGTTTCGCGACTGACGGATTCCTCCGCCGATCTTCCCAAATTCGAGCTGCGTTGCGATGTTTCTCGTCGCGAACGCGAAATGAAAAGCCGCACAGGAACGCAAAATACGCGTACCTGTGCGCTACCCGCTTTTGAAAGAAAGGCTTGGGTGCTGGAGTCTCGCCCATAGTTGTCCGCTCGGCGGATAGGGTGTCGCCGTGCATCAAAACGTTTCTTCGGAATTCCTGCATAATCCGGCGGCTTTCCCTCTGGGCCTCCGTGCTCCCTTCCGCCCGTATCAGAGCCTGCCGCAGCGATTCTGAGAACTCCCCCTCCGAAGCCAGTTCGCCTGCAATCGGACCAAATATCAAATGGCCTTCGCCTTCGTACCAGTCCCAAACGTCAAAGTGGTCCAAGACCTTTTTTAGAATTCCCGCTCTACGGGACTTTCGCGCCTTGTTTTGGGTGGACATTTGGGTGCAAACCTCCGTTGTGCGCGGTTCGCGGGGAACCAAAGTTCGTAGCGCGGACCGCCGCCTTTGCGGTCCGCGTCCTTTCGCTCGCTATGATGTTACAAACTGTTGTAGTGTAGCGCCGTGTCAAAGTTGCGGCGTCCTTTTCCTTCGGAGGCCGATGGGGACAGGCACCTCGTTGTCCAGTTTTTCCGGCAGCAAGCAAGTAGCGCGGACCTGCGGTTTAGGTCCGCGGCTCTTCATCCAGAATCGAGCCATTCATTTTCAAATCCGCGTGCGCCCATCAATGGCCAGGAGTGCGCGATCGTTACCAAGCCAAACCGGTCGTACCGAAACGGCAGGCGCCCACGTCACACCGCGATAATCTACACGCCCGCCCCGCGGGGCACAAGGCCGAAAAGCCGCAGACCTTGCTAAGCAGGCCCATGCTTGCTCTGCTACGCACTACCCGATAATGTGTGGCTAAAATTCCTGATATAACCTACTCAATATAAAAGGAATATTATCACAATGCGCTTGACATTATGGGGGAAAACATATATATAATTTCCCCCAGGAGATGGCATGGAGTCCGTCGCAAATTCGGTTCTCAAGCGAATTCGGGTGCATGGGCGAGGGTGGGTGTTTACGCCGCGGGACTTCCTCGCTTTGGGCACGCGCCGGGCGGTTGATCGCGCCTTAGCGCGGTTGACCCAAGACAAGACCATCCGTCGCCTGGCCCAAGGTCTTTATGATTATCCCCGCGTTCACAAGAAGCTTGGCACTCTCGCTCCAAACCCGGATGATGTCGCCGCGGTACTGGCAGCGAAGACGGGAAGCCGGGTGCAGGTATCGGGCGCGCGCGCGGCGAATTTGCTGGGGCTCACCGACCAAGTCCCCGCCCAACTGGTGTATCTCACCGACGGCCCCGCCCATCGCGTCAAGATCGGCGCCCAAACCATTCAGTTGAAACCCGCCAGACCATCGAGGTTCCCCGGAGCAGGCACGCCGGCGGGACTGGGTCTCCAGGCGATCCGCGCGCTCGGGCCCCATGCGAACAAAGACTTCGTGGTTCGACAGTTGTCCCGCGCCTTGAGCGCTCGTGACCGCGCACAACTCGCTAAATTAATCAAATATTCCCCGGGCTGGAGCCATGAGATCATACGGCAACTGAAGACATCGACCTCGTCATCAACCGCCATCAACTCGGCTTCAACGATGGCCAGGATTACAGCCCCGGCAGGGGCGAAATAACTTAGCCCAGGGCGTCAGCCCTGGGTTTGCGGCCCTCACCCCGCCTTCGGCTCCCCTCTCCCGCCGGGGCGGGAGAGGGGATGGGGGAGAGGGAGGGCGCCGGAAACCCACGGCTTGCGCCGTGGGCTACATTATGTCGCCCGCTTTGCGGGCTGAATGATGCAACTCCTCCCCTCGACTTGAGGCGCCACCCCACGATTTCAGGATGATCGCCGCGCGGAAACCTGCCCAGCCCTTTTGTTTCTTCCCCTGACCAATGCAGTCACTTGGACGTGTCGGCAAACCTCGGATGTGGTCTGCGTATCATCTCTGACGGTCAAGCCTGACGTGGGAACTCGGAAGTAGTCCACTTGGAGGAGCGGGGTAGCCCGGAGGTATTTGGCTCCGAGCCGAATTCCTCCGCGGCCTTTTCTCATCGCCCGGCCATGAACAGGGCGAGATTCCGAAAGCAGTGAAGAGTGATGAGTGACGAGTGACGAGCAGGTAGCCACAGTCAGTGAATTCCTGACTGTGGGCTTTTCCTATCTGCGCATCCCAAATCATCGACGCGCCGGATCATGGTCACAGATTAGCCTTCTTGCCAAGAAGAACCCGCGGTCAGGAAGGCGCTGACCGCGGCTACCAGCTCAAGTCTTTGTAAACAATGCCGATAATCTTCTTGCGATGTACGGCAAATTGCCGTACAATAGGAAGGTGGTTTTTGAACGGGGAGGAAGTGGTTATGGGAACAACCGCAACGCACAAGGTGGAGCGGCTCGAGGCACGGGTCAATGCTGAAACGAAAGCCTTATGCCAGGAAGCCGCCAACCTCGAAGGGCGAAGTCTGACGGATTTTATCGTTGCCAGTGCCGTCGAATCCGCCCGGCGGGTGATTCGCGAACGGGAACTGATCGATTTAAGCCGGCGAGACCGGAAAGCCTTTGTTGCTTCGCTGTTGAATCCTCCTTCGCCCAACCGGCGCCTGCAAGACGCCGCCCGGTACTATAAGCAGGTGATGGGAAAACGGTAAGTCCTTCCCAACTCGCCTTTCGTATCGAGCCGCTCGGCGACCACGACCGGGCGGCCTTTTCGTGTGGCGTCGAACCGCTGGACCGCTACCTGCGCGAACAAGCCGGCCAGGACGCGCGCAAACGTGCCGCCGCCCCCTTTGTCTTGTTGACCCCGGAAAATCGCATCGCGGGCTACTACACACTTTCATCGACCGTCATCCTGGCGGACGACCTTCCCGAGGCAGACATCAAGAAGCTGAAGTGGCCGCGCTATCCTCAATTGCCCGCCACGCTGATCGGACGCCTGGCCCGTGACGTCGCGTTCCGCGGACAGCGCATTGGAGACTTGCTACTCCTGGATGCGCTGAAGCGGGCATCCGACAACGTTGGAACCGTCGCGTCGCTGGCGGTCATTGTTGATGTCAAAGACGAAAACGCCCGGCGGTTCTACTCCAAGTATGGATTTCTTTCCTTCCCTGACACACAGAACCGGATGTATCTCCCCATGAAGACGGTGGAAAGACTCTTCCGAGGCATAAGGCCGGTAACGCCTCCCACTGTGGCCTCCGCTTGAGGTCGCAAATTGCGACCTCAAGTTCTCCGTCTCTTCCGCGCTCAACTGGAGCATGAAATCCAGCGTGAACCGATGACGATTACGCCTCACCTGCTCATTTATGCGCGCAGGTTTTTGGCTCCGAGCCGAATTCCTGCGCGGCCTTTGCTCATTGCCCGGCCATGAACAGGGCGAGATTCCGAAAGCAGTGAAGAGTGATGAGTGACGAGTGATGAGCGCTAAGAGCAGTGCCTAGTGCCTAGTGGCGAGGGGCAGATAGCGAGTCCGGGGTCCGAAGTCCGGGGTCGAGGTCGGAGGGCGGAAATGCAGGCAGCACCGCGCCCGACAATCGCCACTCGGAAGTGGAAATTGGAAACTCGAAAATCGCAACGGCAGTGATGGGTGAAGAGTGACGAGTGACGAGAAAAGGCAAAACCCGTGGGTGGGAAAACGGGCAGGGCCGCGTCTGACAATCGCCACTCGGAATCGGAAATGGAAACTCGAAACTCGAGAGAGCAATCTACGAACGGACTGACGAGTTTCGAATTTCGAGTTTCGCTTTTCAATGGCCCGATGGTCCGATGACCCAATGATCCGATGGCCCGATGAGCCGATGATTCAATCACCAATCACTCAATAAGTCTTCCTGGCTTGCGGGCAGGCGTGAAACCCGATATTCTAACTTCCGCCGAATTTACCCGCAGGCTTTGCCCATCGTCGCCGCCTCGGATCGAGAAGCCGTCGCATGAAGCGAGTTCTGATTCTTCACTACCATGAAATCTGGCTGAAAGGCGGGAACAAGAATTATTTTCTCAGCCGGCTGCGCGACGCCGTCCGCCAAAGCGTGGAGGATTTGCCGGTGGCAGCGCTGGAAAGCATCTCCGAGCGCCTGATCCTCACCCCCGGAGATGACGCGGCCCTTCCCCGCATCCTGGAGCGCTTGCGCCGGGTTTTCGGCCTCGCATACATTGCTCCGGCGCGAGAAGTGCCGAGCGCGCTCGAGGCTCTAGGCCCGGCAGCCTGTGAGATGATGGCCGAAGCCAATCCTCGCAACTTCGCGGTGCGTGTCAAAATCGCGGACTCGGCTTACGGCATGAATTCCATGGAACTGGAGCGCGAACTGGGGCGCAGGGTGTTGGAGCACCTGCGCGCGCGCGAGGCGAGCGTGCGCGTCAAGCTCCAGGAGCCCGAGGTGACCTGCCAGGTGGAGCTTGTCCCGGGGGGGAGGGCGCTGATTTATGCCCAGCGCGTGGAAGGTCCCGGCGGCCTGCCCGCGGTTACCAGCGGGCGTTTGGTGGCGCTGCTTTCCGGGGGATTCGATTCCTCCGTGGCGGCCTATAAAATGATGCGCCGCGGCTGCCACCTCACGTTTGCACATTTCTTCGGCAATCCTTCGCCCTCGGGCAATCCCTCCTCGGCGGTGGCGGAAGACCTTGTCCGCATGCTCACGCCCTATCAATTTACCTCGCGCCTGTATCGTATTCCCTTCGACGCCGTCCAACGGCAAATTGTGGCGGGCGTCCATGAAAGCTACCGGGTGTTGCTGTACCGCCGCATGATGGCGCGCATCGCCCGGGAAATTGCGCGCGGCGAGCGTGCCCTTGGCTTGGTCACGGGCGACAGTGTTTCCCAGGTGGCATCCCAGACGCTGCACAACCTCATGGCGATTGACCAGGGAATTGACCTGCCGGTTTATCGCCCCCTCGCGGGCGACGACAAAGCGGAGATCCTCCGATTGGCGCGGCAGATCGGAACCTACGAAATTTCTTGCGAACCCTTTGAAGATTGTTGTCCGCGTTTCATGCCGCGCGCTCCCGCGATTTTCGCCCGCCCTCAAGAGCTTGATGAGGCGGAATGCCGGCTCGATATCGATGCCCTGGTTCGCTTGGGCCTGGAGGGCGCTACCTGCGTTGATTATAAGTTTGCGCGAGGCGAAGTCACGGCGCACGAGGCTTCCCCGCGCCGGATCGCTAATCGCCGGGCGGAAAAGAAAGCGGTCGAAGTACAACCTGCTGCACACGACACAGCTTCCAACTGAACGGGTGGGCCATCCCCTTGCCGGACAGGAGAGATCCGCAGAAGGAAGGCTTTCCATCCGGTTATTGGTCCGGGCGCGCCAACTCGTCGATGTTCGTTGACGGTTTTTGGTGCGCTTCCTATAATGGTTTGCTCAAGGCGGAGTCATCACTATGAGGAAGAGAATTTTCGCCGTCCTGCTTGTGCTCGGCGCCCTTACGGTCGGGCTTCCTGCGCAGGAACCAAAGCCCAGCGCGCCTCCGAGCACGGTGGAAACTCCCTCTAATCCAAAGCCCATCGTCTCACATGTCTACTTGGTCGACGTGCCCTTGACAGTGACCGATAAGAAAGGCCGCCTGGTCATCATGATGGCCAAAGATGACTTCCGCCTTTTCGAGGACGGCACACCACAGACCATCCAGTATTTCAGCCGGGAAACGGACATGGCCATGCGCATCGGCCTCCTCATTGACACCAGCAACAGCATTCGTGACCGCTTGCGCTTCGAGCAGGAAGCCGCCATCGCTTTTCTCACTGACACGATCCGGAAGGGGAAAGACGAGGCTTTTTTGGTGGGCTTCGACGTGGAACCACAACTGGTTCAGGATTACACGGGTAACGTCGAGAAGCTCGCCGGCGCCATCCGCGGCTTGCAGGCGGGAGGCGTTACCAGTCTCTACGACGCGATTTACTTTTCCTGCAAGGAGAAGCTGTACTTTTTCCCGCCTCCCGAGCCCTATTTGCGCAGGTTGATGATCATTATCAGCGATGGTGAGGACAACCATAGCGTGCACACACGCGAGGAAGCACTCGCCATGGCACAACGGGGAGGAGTGACGATCTTCGCCATCAGCACCAACCGCAGCGGGTCCGAGGATCGTGGTGATAAGGTGCTCAAGCGTTTTGCAGAACAGACCGGCGGGCGCGCCTTTTTCCCCTTCGAAGCCAGCGACCTGGCCGAGGATTTTCGAGCGATCGGACGCGATCTCCGTACGCAATTTCTCATCAACTACACTTCCACGAATACCGCCCGGGACGCGACCTACCGCCAGATTGCTGTTGAGCCCGTTGATAAGAGCCTGCACGTTCGCGCCAAGGCGGGTTACTTCGCACCTTCTCAATAGCCGAGGGTGGGCTGCGGCCGCATCGCCTCCGCGCCTTCAGCTTCGTTACCGAAGGGCTGAGACGTTCTCCTCTATCCTTCCGGCGCATAGTATCCGCGCCGGGCGTTCACCTTGGCATCCCCACTACGAACTTTGACTTGGATCTTGCGGAAGGTTCCGTCGAGTTTGGTATTGGTGGGCGTATACCCCAATAAGTATTGCGTGCGGAGTTCTCTGGCGATCTGCTGGAATGCGGCGGATGAATCATTACTGTTGGCATCGATCACCCGGCCACCGGTTTCGTCGGAAAGCTTTCGCAGCACCGAGTCGCCGCCATATCCGGCCCCCTGTCTCCGGTAGAATGCCCGGTCTTGGATATTGACCGAATAGATGATGATGTCGGCTTTTTGAGCCGCCTCCAGCGCCGCATCCAACTTAACTTTGCTTCCCTGGTCTTCACCGTCCGTCAGCATGATGAGAACCTTGCGGCCCACTTCGTTCTTGAGCAACTCGCGCGCCGACAGATAGATGGCATCATAGAGGTGCGTCCCCCCCGCCGAATCGCCAGAGGGAAAAGTTCCAGGAGTGGGGCGGGGACCCCCTCCACTAATTTCACCCTCTTCGATGGCATGGTCGAGCCGATGGAGGTCCGCGGTGAAGTCCTGGAGCAGTTCCACCTCTAGGTCGAAGTGCAGGACGAAGGCAAGGTCCTTCGGTCGCAGCACGTCCCGCAGGAATGCTTCCGCTTCCCTTTTCTCCACGTCCAGCACACGACCCTGGCTGGGACTGGTGTCCACCAGGATGCCCATGGTCAGCGGCGTGTCGGTTTCACGCGAGAAATAGCGGATGACCTGCGGCTGTTGGTCTTCTGCCACCAGGAAATCGTCTTTGCTGAGGTCGGGAAGCAGCCGGCCGTTCTTCTGCCGTACGACGGCGTAGACGTTCACAACCTCAATGTTGACTTTCAGGGTTCGACCGGGCGTTGGAAGCTCTTGCTTCTCCTGGGCGCCGGCGAAGGATGCTGCCAATAACAGAATGCCAAGTGAGCAGATAATATCTCGCATAATTCGGATGTGGTGCGGGGAAGATACCGTTGCGGTGTGCATGATTGTCCTTGGGGCGCCCTCGGCCTTTCTATTGGGATGCAAATTGATGACGGCGCGTTGGACCTGGTTTTTCAGTCAACCCCTGCGGACGATTTATGTTGTCCTCCTGCCCGCGATCCAGTTTACCGTAAATTGAATTGAGAAGGCAGCGACCCATCGCTCCGTCCACCTGTAGTGCAACTCCCAGCCGCGTTTCAGTGGTCATCACCCGGTACGAACTCCCGTCGTGACCTCGCAGGTTGATTCCCGCATCTTCTCGGCGCTCCACTTTTTCGTCGTCAACGATCACTTTCCACTTGACAAGATAATTCGGTCACTCTATACATGATGATTGAATACGCGCTCCGCCAGCAACGCTGGCGGCAAAATCTAAAAAGTTCGGAGGAGAATAGAATGGCAGCGAAAAAGAAAGCCAAGAAAAAGAGGTAAGCCTCTTTCGTAAATCTGAAAGGAACTCTCGGGGGTGCAGCGATGCACCCCCAAAGTTTTTTTGGGGGGGAAGTAGAAGCTAGAAGTTAGAAGTGAGAAGCTAGAAGTAAGAAGGGCGCGGTGACAAGCCACGCGCTCATTACTCTGACTCCTGACTTCTAGCTCCTATCTTCTAACTTCTCACTTCTAGCTTCTAACTCCTTCTCCGGCGCCTCCAGCGTGCGCGGCACCTCATCCGCAGGTTCGAGTTCGGGAATCTCCTCGCCCGTTGCCGCTCCCAGCTCCTTGAACTTCCGCGCGGACGGCAACACCCGGCTTTCCATCGAGCCCACGGCCTTGTTATAGGATTCTACGGCGCGTTCCAGGGACGAGCCGAGAGTTTGGAAGTGGCCGAGGAAGGTTTTCAGGCGGTCGTAAAGCTCTCTGCCCAGCTCACTGATCTGCTGGGCGTTCTGGGTGATCTTTTCCTGCTGCCAGAGGTAAGCTGCCGAGCGCAACAGGGCAATGAGCGTCGTAGGGGTTGCCAGCACAATCTTTTTTTGCATCCCATCGTCAATGAGCTGCCGGTCCTGTTCCATGGCCGCGCTGAAAAAAGATTCACCGGGCAGGAACAGCACCACCAATTCCAGCTCGGGACCGACTTGTTCCCAGTACTTGCGTTCCGCAAGCTGGTTCATGTGGTCTCGCACCAACGCCCCGTGAGTCGCCAGCGCTTTGGCTCTATCTTCTTCCGATTTCTCCGGATTGACCGCGTCGATGAAGGCCTGCAAAGGAACCTTGGCGTCGACCGCGATACGGCGATTGCCGGGAAGATTTACGATCATGTCCGGCCGTTGCCGTCCTGATTCCGTCGTGATGGTTTCCTGTTCCGTGAAGTCACAATGCTCCGACATTCCGGCCAGCTCCACGACTCGGCGCAGCGTTAATTCGCCCCAACGGCCGCGAGCTTTCAGGGGCGAACTCAAGGCGCTCGCCAGATGCTTGGTCTCCTCCTCCAAACGCTTATTGGCCTGAGCCAGAGAGCGGAGTTGCTCATCCAGGGTGCCATAAGCCTTTTGCCGGGCCTTTTCCATCTCCAGGATTTGGTGCTCGTACCGACCCAGAGATTCCTTGAGCGGGCTGATTAAGCCATCAATGGCCTTCTGCCGCGTGTCCAGATCGCCCTTGGCTTGCGCCTGCAAGGTTTCGAACTGACTCCTCGCCAAAGCAATGAACGCCTGGTTATTGCTCTTGAGCGCCTCGGCGGAAAGCGCCTGGAAAGCCTCCGTCAAGGCCTTTTTTGCTTCCTCCAGGAGTTTCCTTTGCTCCTCCAGGTTCGCCTGAGTCTCGCGCAGCTTCGTTTCCGCTGCGACGCGCAATTCGCCTTCGACCTTCAGTCGCTCTCGCAATTGATTTGAATCTGCGATCGCGATCCTGGCATTTTCGAGCTCGGTTTGGGCCTTGACCTTCTGCCCGCTTTCTTCCCGGAGTTTTTGCTGAAGTTCACCCAACTCCCGTTCGCGACCATCCAACGAGACTTGGAGCGCGCCGACCCGCGCGCGGACCTCTTGCAGCGTGCCTTCCACGGCCTTCACGCGACCTTCGGCATCCACCTGGGATTTGACCAGTTCCGTGCGAGTGCGGGCCGCGGCCAGCAGCCAGCCGATCGCAACGCCTAGCGCCACGCCCAGCAAGATCAGCAGGATCGGGTTCATAGTGATTGCCTCATTTTCGGTTTTGCGTTTTCGCTTTGGATTGAAGAGAGAGTTGGCCACACATGGTCTTTAATCCAAAATCCAAAATCAAAAAGTCTCTTCGTGCGCCGGGCAAATCAGCGCGTAATCGCAATACTTGCACACAAAGCCGGGCTTGGGTGGAAACAATTGTTGCCGGATTTGAGCAGCCACTTCGCGGATCTCGCTGATCACCGAATCCAGGTCCCGGGATGTGCGCACGGTGCGCACCGGCTCATTATTCGTCAAGCTATAAAATGTAAGTCTCGTGGGGTTGAGATGCATCTGGTCGCGCGCGGCCAGGGCATAGACCGAGAGCTGAAGACTCTTGTCCGCATCTTTCTGGGATGGCGGCCGGCCGGTCTTGTAATCGACCAGCTCCACGGAATTGTCCGGGAGCGGATTAATCTGGTCGATGCGCCCTTCCAGGACCACGTCGCCCAGGTCGAGTGCGAAGTGCGCCTCGGCGGCAAGGGGAAGAATCGTGACGGATTCATGCCGGCTCACGAAAACGCGCAGTTGCTCGAGCCCCGCCTTCTTGTAAGCCTGTTCCTGGTAATCATCCTCGAAGCCGGCGCCTTTCCAGCTCTGCTCGAAGTGCGCGTAAAGCTGTTCGAATTTCACCGGGCCTTGCCGGCGCAGCTCGAAGTAACGGCGCGCGCACTGGTGCATGATGTTGCCGAAAGTCAGCGCCGGCTGCGGCCCCGTCGGAATCTTCAAATAGTGGCTGAACATGAATTTCTGCGGGCAGGTGTCATACGTCTCGATGGCCGAGGCGCTGAGCTGAAGCTTTTCCTCCAGCCTGATAACGGATGTGCGGCTGGCCCACTCGGCGAGAGGTGGATGGATTCCGGGTGCGCCCGTCGCATTGCCAAACAAGCTACCCTGCGGTTTTGGAGCCGGAGGGCGCTCGCGCGGGACTGCCTCGGCCCGCGGCGCTTCCGCGGTTCCCGGCGGAACCTCGGGAACCTGGATGTGCTCGAGGTCGCGCGCTTCAACCGTGGGGTCGGAGGTCAGATCGCTGATGAAAATCGAGGGTTTCTTTCCCGGCTTGGCGACGCTGGAGACATACAGCCGGTTTTCCGCGCGTGTCAGCCCTACGTAAAGCAGCCGCCGCTCTTCTTGTTCATGAATGTTGGCGGGCGGAGGAGGACCCTTGCGCAGGGCCTCAGGAAACTCGATGACGGGCTTCTGCTCGCTATGAGGAAAGCGCCGCGGCGCCACACTCAAGATGAAGACCACGGGAAACTCCAGCCCCTTGGCGGCGTGCACGGACATCATTTGCACGGCACGCGCGCTGTTTTCAGGCTCGGGCGCTTCGATGGCTCCGCCGGCCTCGCGGAAATATTGCAAGTACTCCAGGAATAAATCGAGCTTCCAAAATTCGCTTTTGCCTTTCCATTTCTCCAGGAATGTCCGGAAGGCTTCCACATACGCGCCGTCGGGATCCTGCGGCAGGAAGCTCAGTTCCAACCGGCCGATCAACCTTTGGAGAACCGCCGTCACGGGAGCGTGCTCGGCATATTTGTGCAACTCTCCCATCAAGCGGCGAAGCTCCGCCCAGCCGGTGCCCTCCAGGCGGTTCGCGTCGGCCGACCTTTCCCACGATTCCAGGACGTCCGAGAGCGAGCAGCGGTCGCGTAACGCCTGCTTGCGGGCTTCCAGGGCCAGCTTCTCCGGGAAATTCCATCGCGGCGTCAGCAGCACACGCGTCAGGCTGACGTTTTCGTGCGGGGAGTGGATGATATTCAGGTATGCCATCAAGTCGCGCAAGATGATGGTAGAAAGAATGGAAAGTCCGCGAATGGCAAAGGGAATCCGCCGCCGGCGGAATTGTTCGACCAACAGGTCGCGGTAACTGTGCGCGCGGTAAAGCACCGCGATATCGCCAGGTGGCGTCCCGTGCCGGGTGAGCCGCGCCACCTCGTCCGCAATCCACGCCGCTTCGCTCAGGAAGTCAAGAGATTCCAGCAGGTAAACCGGCGCACCCTCTTCCCGGCTCGTCCGCAGTTGCGGTTTCGCCTGGTAACGATCGTTCTTCGCGATCAGCACCTCTGCGGCGCGCAGGATGCGTCGGGTGGAGCGGAAATTGGTGTCGAGAAAAACCGTCTCGTGGCGGGGAAAAGCTTCGTCAAACATCTTGAAAGCGCCGTGCGACGCGCCGCGAAACCGATAGATGGCTTGGTCGTCGTCGCCCACGGCGGTGATATTGTAAGGCGCCCTCACAAGACGCTTCAGCAGCTCCACTTGCGCGTAGTTCGTGTCCTGGAATTCATCGACCAGTACATGGCGAAAGAGCTGGCGATACGATTCCAGAACCTCCGGCTCGCGATCGAATAGGCGAACCGTTTCCGGAATCAGGCTGCCGAGACTCGAGCAACCAGCTTCCTCAATCAGCTTCCGGCTATTCCGGAAGACACGCGCCAGCTCCTGCTTCTTCTGGATATCCTGCTGCATCAGCGTGCGCTCGTCGGCGTCCAGGGAAGGGGCCATCGCCAGGAAGTCTTTTTCCATCGCCCCGGCATACCGCTCAAAATCCGCCGGCTCGATCAACTCATCCTGGCATCGCGAGAAGAAATCATTGAGCGAATGGAGAAACGCACCGGGCTCCGGGAGCTTTTGATAGAACTGGAGTTCCAGGCTTTCCATTCGCTGGCGGAGGAATATCCACACATCGACTTTGTCGAGCAGCGTGCGCTCGAAATGACGCTTGCGCAGCACCTCGTAACAGAACGCATGGAAGGTGGAAATGTGGGGAGGGGCTTCGATATCCGGCAGGGCCTCGCGCACGCGGCGCTGCATTTCCCGCGCCGCCTTCTCCGTAAAGGTCAGCGCCAGGATGTTGTCCGGCTGGATCCCCGCGCCGGAGTATTCCTCAATGCGGTGCACCGGAGTCTGGAAGTGGGGAAGCAACCCCGGTTCTTTGGCCGCCCCTCCCGAACCCGTCAGGAGGTGGACGATCCGTTGCGTGATGACGCGCGTCTTGCCGCTGCCCGGCCCGGCAATAATCAGCAGCGGGCCTTCCCCATGCTTGACGGCTTTCAGTTGTTCGGGGTTCAGCTTGAACGCTGAGCTCATCACCCCATTATTTCGCGAAGCGTCACAGGGAAGCAAGCGAAGGAACAATCTCATGATCGGCTCGGGGCCAGGCGAAGACCTGGGCGGATCGACGATCATCGCAGCGCTTGCAAGGGCGGGTTAGGAGTAAACTCTCTGGTTGGTGAACTGGCATGATGAGTGGCGGATTTGGAAAAACGAGGTAATACCCATGCCCACGGTGATCATTTGAGCCCTCCCGACCCAGGTGGCCCTTCGGCGAACCGCTGGCTGATTGCCATCGCGGTCATGTCGAGCGCCATCATGGAGGTGCTGGATACGTCGGTGGTGAATGTCAGCCTGCCACACATTGCCGGAAGCATGTCCGCCAGTGTCGATGAAGCGACCTGGGTGTTGACCTCATACCTGATTGCCAACGCGGTGATTCTGCCCATCAGCGGGTGGCTGGCCAACTTTATCGGACGGAAGCGGCTCCTGCTGACGGTGGTGAGCGGGTTCACAATTTCCAGTGTGCTGTGTGGCCTAGCGCCGAGTTTGGGAGCGCTGATCTTCTTCCGCGTGCTCCAAGGGACCACGGGGGGAGGGCTACAACCGCTTTCGCAAGCGGTCCTGCTGGAGGAGTTCCCTCCCGAGGAGCGGGGCGAAGCGATGGCGCTCTGGGGACTGGGCATTGTGGCTGCCCCCATTCTGGGGCCGACGTTGGGTGGCTGGATTACGGATACCTACTCCTGGCGCTGGGTGTTTTACATCAACGTGCCGATCGGCGTCCTCAGCCTGTTCATGATCTCGCGGTTTCTTTACGACCCGCCCCACATCCGCCGCGGGACGCTGCGCGTGGACTTGTGGGGATTAGGCATGTTGGCTGTGGGCATGGCAGCACTACAAATCATGCTGGACAAAGGCCAGGAGGAGGACTGGTTCGCTTCGCATTTTATCGTGGCTCTGGCAGTGATCGCGGCGGTCATGCTCACGACCTTCGTGATCCGCGAACTCTACACGCCGCAGCCCATTGTGCGTTTCAGGTTGCTGAGGTACCGGAACTTCGCCGCCGGGATTGTACTGATTACGGTACTGGGATTTGTGCTGTACGGAAGCCTGGTCCTGTTGCCGCTTTTCATGCAGACACTGCTGGGGTGGACGGCTGTTACGGCTGGCATCTGGACCAGTCCGCGTGGGATCGCCACAGCCTTGTGCATGCCGCTCGTAGGTTATCTCCTGGGCAAGGGCTGGGACGCTCGCGGTTTGCTGACTTTCGGGTTTGTGGTAGCCAGCATGGCCTTCTTCGGGTACTCCCACATGAGTTTGGAGTCAGGCACCTGGGACATCCTCATACACCAGATCAATCAGGGAGCAGGCATGGCGTTTGTCTTCGTGCCGTTGACGGTCGCAACGATGGACCCTATCCCCAAGGCGGAGACCGGATACGCCACCAGCTTGTACAGTGTGATGCGCAATATCGGCTCAAGTATAGGCATTTCGTTTGTGACGACGTGGGTGGCACGGCGGTCCCAGTTCCATCAGTCAACTCTGGTTGCTCATGTAACACCCTACGATCTGCGGAGCCAGGATTTTCTAGGGCAGGTAAGGGGGTTCCTTTTCCACCAGGGTTTCGACTGGAGCACGGCGGGTCATGGTGGCCTCGGTGTCCTTTACGGCATGCTTCAGCAGCAGGCGGCCTTGATCAGCTTTGTGGAAGTGTTCCGGGTTATGGGTTTCCTGTTTTTGGCAACCATTCCCTTAGTGCTGCTCATGAGGAAGGCAAGACAGCGCGGGACGGTTCCGGCCGCCGATTAACACCGGCACGGGGGTTAAGCCGTGAGAGTCGTTCTCATTTCCGCGAACATTGAGAGGATGAACCTCCTCCCGCTGCCGCTGGGGCCGGCGTTGGTGGCCGCCGCCTGCCGCAAAGCCGGCCACGCTGTGGTTTTGCTGAATCTGATGTTTGAGGGAGACATGCAGTCGGCCATCCAAGATTGCATCGGACGATTCCAGCCTGAAGGCATCCTGACCCACTACCATTAACCGTCGCTTGCGACCCCATTCCGTCTCAGATAGACTCGGGATTAACCATGCGCGCCATGCTGCTGGAAAAACCGCGGCCGGCTGAGGAGAACCCTCTGCGGCTCGCGGATCTTCCCTTACCTGACCCTGCCCCCCGGGAAATCCGCGTGCGCGTGAGCGCCTGCGGCGTTTGCCATACGGACCTGCACATTGTGGAAGGGGATTTGCCGCTTCCCAAGCTTCCGGTGGTTCCTGGCCATCAAATCGTAGGCACCGTGGACGCCCTCGGCGCGGGCGTGAACGAGTTTCGCGAGGGTGACCGCGTGGGCGTTCCCTGGCTCTATTCATCCGACGGGCAATGCGCATACTGCCGCAAGGGCCTGGAAAACCTCTGCGAGGGGGCCCGGTTCACGGGCTTCCATGCCGACGGCGGCTATGCGGAAGCGATGGTGGCTCCCGCCGCCTTTGCCTATGCGCTCCCCGCAAATTTCTCGGACCTGGAAGCTGCGCCCTTGCTCTGCGCCGGCGTCATTGGCTATCGCGCGCTGAAGCTTTCGAACCTCCAGCCGGGAGAACGGCTGGGTCTTTTCGGTTTTGGCGCCTCGGCCCATATCGTCGCCCAGATCGCGCGTCACTGGCAGTGCGAAGTCTGCGTCTTCACGCGTGCCGAACACCACCGCCAACTGGCGCGCCAGCTTGGCGCCGTGTGGACGGGCACGGCAGGTGAGCCGCCCCCGGCGCCGCTCGACGCTGCCATCATCTTTGCCCCAGCGGGCAAGCTTGTCCCCGACGCCTTGCGCGCACTCCGCAAAGGCGGCACGCTGGCGCTGGCCGGCATCACCATGTCCTCCTTGCCCGAAATGGAATATCAACTCCTCTATCAGGAGCGCATCCTGCGCACCGTGGCGAACAGCACGCGTGAGGATGTACGCGCCCTGCTCCGCCTCGCGGCGGAAATCCCCGTGCATACGGAGATCGAGACCTTTCAGCTTCCCGAGGCAAATCACGCCCTCCAAAACCTTAAAAGTAGTAAAATCCACGGCGCAGGCGTGCTGGTCATCTGAGCACACGCGATTTGCCCGGTTCAACCTGCCCTTCGATAAGCAGTGAATTGAATTTACAACCCTCCCCCCTAAAGGGGCGAAGGAAGGTGAATCCGCGGCTTTGGGGGGGGTAGCGGAGAATGCCACAATGTTTCGACGATTGAATGTGATGCGCTTGTTGCTCTTGTACTCTATTGCATCCGTTGCCATGGCCGGTCCGCCGAGCCCTTTCTGTTCCGATTGCGCCGCGACTCGAAGCAACCTGCGCGATCTTTGCGACTACATTGTTAAGAACAAGCGCGACATGCCGACCATCTTCGTGGCTGGCTATTACATGCGCACGCTGGTGGCGGGGTATCAGATCCTGGGGGACCAGCGCTACCTGGACGTGGCCCTGGCGCATGGCGACGCTCTGCTAAAAAAGCAGATGCCGAACGGCTATTGGGGCACTGGTTATGGTTCCATTTACCTGGCCGACACGGCTAACGCTCTGGGCGAAATCTTGACTTTGCAGAAGCACGCCGACCCGGCACGCCGCGCGAATTACTCCGCAGCACTGCACCGCTTCGTTCTCGCCATCGAACGAGATCATCTCATCCGGCCCTCGGGAGCGATGGGCACAGGTTTTCGCGCGAAACTCGATGGCACGATTATCAAGCCTTATGACGACGACTACACGGTTTCATCCGCCCTGGTGGGGGGCGAGATCTTCATGTGGATGTTCAAGGAAACCGGGGAGGAGAAGTACCGCCAGATTGGCTACAATGCCGTGCGGTGGGTGCTGAATACGATCCGCGAAGACGGCGTGATTCCCTACATTCTGCCCGGAGAGTACGCTGATCCGAAGGTGCAGGGCGATCCTGAGAACGACTTCAACCTTTGGGATCGCCTCCGCTACACCAACGTGACTTACGTCGGCGAAGGCATCATCAATTTCGACCTGCACTGCAACCAACCGGAATGGCGGGAGGAGGTTCATAAGAAATTCAAGCCCGTCATCAAATTTGTATTGCGCACACAAAACGCCGATGGGAGTTGGGGCGACACCAAGCCGGCGTTAAGGCCGGAGACGAACAAGAGTCCGTGGAATCACCGTCCGTTTTCAGATCGACGGCGTTCCGCGGGTGCGGTAAACGTCCTCACGTGGTGGTACCTCAACGTGGACAAGGACCCTAGAATTCTGGCGGCTGTCCGCAAGTTTGACAGCTTTATTAATGATTCCAAAGAGGCAGCCGATTTCCACATGCTGCACCGGGCTGCCGATCCCGACGCAAATGGGACTAATGGGCAGCGGCCGCACACTGACAGCGACGTCGCGACTGCGCTCACCGGCCGCGCCATCGCCGACATCCTTTCTCCCGGGATCGACTCCCAATGGTGATGCCATCGGTACCCCTTGGCGTTTTAACTCATGCTGATTTCATTCCCATTTATCAAATTCATTTCCCGGAGTTCCCAACATGGACAAACAACCTCGTCGTCGCTTTCTAAAACAGCTTGGAACGGCAGGTGCAGCAGTGGCGCTGACCTCGCCAGCGCTCCCCGCCGCGCAATTGAATCCTGCGGAGTCTTGTTCCGATCTTGGTACGACAGTCATTCCTCTGGAGAGTTGGCAATTCGCTCTTGATCCGGAGGGCCAAGGAGAACAGCAAGGCTGGTTTAAATCGGGCCAGGACAGGCCCAGCGCGCTATCGGCCGTAAAGGTCCCTCACACCTGGCAGATTTCTGCGGAAAATGCCGGCTATATGGGTGTGGGATGGTATTGGGCGGAATTCGACGCTCCCGCGCATTGGGCCGACCGGTGCGTGCGAATCGAGTTTGAAGCGGTGTTCCACACCGCTAAGGTATGGCTTAACGGCAAGCTGCTTGGTGTGCACCCTGGCCGGGGATATACAGCTTTCACGTTCGACGCCACACCCGCGCTCCGACTCGACGCCGGGAACTTTCTGGTCGTCAAAGTCGATAACTCTTTTAGGGACGACATCCTTCCGCGCAACCAATCGTACGACTGGGCGCAGGACGGAGGCATCACGCGTCCGGTGAGTTTGCTCGTGACTCCCGGTGCGTACATCGAGCGCCTTTGGATCGACGCCGTGCCGGACCTTGATGCCGGCCGCACGCCGTTGCAGATTCGCGCCACGGTGCGGAATGCCGGCGACAGGGCGCAGCAACTGACCCTTGCCTATCACGTCTTGGAAGAGGGCTCAGGCACAGCCCTAGGGCACGTACAGAGGGCAGCAGCGGCTCGTCTGGAACCGCACTCGGCCCAGGATGTGGTGTTGACCTCCATCGATCTTCCGCTGAAGCTCTGGCACTTCGACCATCCGCATCTCTACCGGGCCATTGTCGAGATTTGGCAAGGCATCAAGCCTGTCCACAGCTACACCCAAACCTTCGGCGTGCGCAAATTCGAAGTTAAAGACACGGCGTTCTACCTGAACGGCGAGCGCGTGTGGCTGATGGGCGTGGAGCGCATGGCGGGAAGCAATCCGCACTATGGCATGGCGGAACCCGCGGCGTGGATTACCCACGACCACGACGACCTGAAGGAGCTTAACTGCGTTTTCACGCGAGTCCACTGGCAACAGGACAAGCGTGTCCTGGATTACTGCGACCGCCATGGCATGCTGTTTCAGGAGGAGGTTCCCTCCTGGGGAGGCGCCACTTTCAAAGGCATGACGAACGAGCCGTTGCCTGAAATCATGCAAAACGGGCTCGACCAGTTGCGCGAGATGATTACGCGGGACGGCAACCACCCGTGCATTGTTTCCTGGGGGCTCTGCAACGAGGTCAATGGACACAACCCGGTGTCGCGCGTGTTCATCCAGCAGATGGCTGAGGAGGCGCGCCGGCTCGATCCACACCGCTTGTTGACTTACGCCTCAAACTCCCTCCAGCAGAACCCCGGTGAGGATGCCGCCGGCTTGCTGGACTTCATCGAGTGGAATGAGTACTACGAAAGCTGGTACCCGGGAAACCCCGATTCAGTCCGGCGCAATTTGCAGCAAATTCACGAGGCCTTTCCCCATAAACCGGTGGTGATTTCTGAATACGGGTATTGTGAGTGCAAGCCGGACCGCCTGGGAGGCGACGCACGCCGCATCGAAATCATGCGGGACCACACCCAGGCCTGCCGCGAGTCCGACTTCGTAGGGGGAACGATTTTCTTTGATTACAACGACTATCGCACCCATATCGGCGACAAGGGAGTAGGGCCGCTGAAGCAGCGCGTGCATGGCGTCGTGGACCTGTACGGCAATCGCAAGCCTTCGTTCGAGGCCCTGCGCCAGGAAGCGAGCCCGGTTGAAAGCCTGCAACTTACCGTGGGGGAGGGATCGCTGAGCGCCACGGTGGCAACCCGCCAGACCTTGCCCGCCTACACGCTGGAGGGTTACACCCTGCGCTGGATGGTCTTCGGATTTGACGATCTTCCCATGGAAGAGGGTTCGGCGGCGCTGCCCAAGCTTTCTCCCGGGCAGCAGGCCACCCTTCGCATCGAGTTTCAAGAGAAGCATCCCACGCGTGTGCGCGTTGACGTCCTACGTCCCACGGGGTTTTCCGCCATCACGTCGTGGTGGAAAAACAGGTAACGGATCAATATCACGGTTCGCTGGCCTCTGCGGGCTCCTTGGCTTTGCGCCGCGTGGAGGTCTTGCGCTTGCCGCTCTTGGCTCCTGCTTTAGCGGCGCGCGGCTTGCGCGCTTTGGGTTGGGAAGCGGGTTCCACAGCCACAACCTCCTCCGTCAGGGCGGGCGGGGCCGCCTCGTCAGGCTCGGCGATTTCCTCGGGTAACTCTTGCCCTTCCCAATTCACGTCGGTCTCGACAGGCATCAGGAGCTCGGGTTCAAGCACCGGCGGCGCCTCAACCGCAACCTCTGCCGGGGTGGTTGGAGTCAGCGCGGGTGCGGGACCGGCGGGAAAGACCCGCCAAACCCCTTTGCGATCACGATGCAGGCGCAGCCAGCCTTCGCGCTGGGCCTGGTGGAGAAGATCCAGCAGGCCGCGAAATCCCGCCCGCTCGTCGGCGGAACTTCCGGCCGCGCGCAGGATCTGCCGGATCTGGCGGAGGTAGAGGGGGCGGTTGGGCGTCTTCTCAAAATGGCTGGGCAAAGCTTGCCGCAATGCGGCCAGGGAATCCTCGGGGCTCACAGGCGGGGGCGCAGGTGCTATTGCCGCAGGAGTGGCCGGAGCGCTGGCAGCATCCCCGGCTTCACTGGCCGGAGCTTCCGCCGCCACCGGTTCGGGCTCCCCGGCGGCGGCCTCCGTCGCCGGCTCCGGAGGAGTTTCGCGAGTGCTCTCGCCCTCCACCGCCTCGACCAGATAACCGCGGTCCGTCCGGCGCATTTCCACCAGGCCCGCCTTGCGGAGCTTCTGGATGAATTCCAGAAACGATCCGGCGCCGAAGTCGCGCTCGCTGAACGTGGCATCGAGTTGCAGCAGGGTGCTTTTCAGCAGACCGAGTTGCGGCGCAACCTCACGTTCCGCCAGAATCTGCAACGCGCGCTGGATGTTCGGCATCGCCGTGGACAGGGAGCGGCCTTCCGCACTGCGCGCTGCGGTGCGCTGGGTGCGCGCGGTGCGCGCACTGTCGCCGCCGGGTTTCATCAGGTTCTCGTAGGAAATAAATTCGTGGCAGTTCCTCTGCAAGATTCCGCTCGTAAACTGGCGCCCGCCGACAACGAACACCCGCTTGTCATATTGCTTCAGTTTTTCCACCAGCGCGATGAAGTCGCTGTCGCCACCGACGATCACAAAGGTATTGATGTGGTTGTGGGTGAAAGCCATTTCCAGCGCGTCGAGCGCCAGGTTGATGTCCGCGCCGTTCTTGTCGCCGCGCGGCGTCACGCTGCGTTGCACCATGTGGATGGCGTGCTGCGTCATCTGGCGGCTGTACTCGCTGGCGCGCGGCCAGTCGCCATAGGCGACTTTGCTGACCACTTCGCCCCGCTCCTTGAGCGCCTCAAGGACGATGGAGACGTCAAAGTCTTTCCCCAGCGTCTCCTTGACTCCGATTTGGATGTTGTCAAAATCGACGAATACTGCGATTTTCAATCTTTCTTCAGCCACAATTCCTTCTTTCACCTGGGGCGCCGCCGCGACTCATACCACGCCGGGGTTCCTCAGGAGGTTACGCTGCCCTTGCTATAATACTCCTACCGGTCAGATCTTGGCACTTCCAGAATTGGAGTGCTGTTCTGCGTGGCCGGCGCCTGCTGCTTGCTGTCCGCCGTCCCTTGGGCCACAAGTAACGCAAAAGCGATCGGTTTTGGCGTCCGGCGGGCCGCCCTGCTTACTACCTGCTCCCGAACCCGTCAAATGAGAAAGGGTAGAGCGGAATCGTGCCGGAGTTCCAGCAATGGCCCGAGGGTTATGAGTTTACCGGAACCCGCCGTAGCCCGACTCCGTATGGAAATTAGGAGGTCAGCAATGCCCGAGTTGGTCAGCAATCTTCGCTACGCGGTACGGCAGTTCCGGCGGTCGCCTATTTTTGCTGCTACGGCCGTACTCACGATGGCTTTGGGGATCGGCGGAACCACGGCAATATTCACGTTAATTCATGCGGTGATGATGCGCTCTCTGCCCGTGTCTGATCCCGGCAGGCTGTACCGTGTCGGCGAGGGCGACGAATGCTGCGTTGAAGGGGGACCTCAGGACCGCTGGGGATTTTACTCCTTCCCTCTGTATGCGCGGCTGAAAGCAGAAACCCCGGAATTTGAAGAGGTCGCGGCATTCCAGGCCGGCGGTGCGCTCCAGAGTGTGCGGCGTGAACATGAGCTGGTTGCCAAGCCCTTGCGTTCAGAATATGTGACGGGAAGTTATTTCTCGATGCTGGGAGTGCGTGCCTTCGGAGGGCGGGTTTTTACCCCTGATGACGATCGACCCTCCGCTCCGCCGGTTGCCGTCCTCAGCCATCATGTCTGGCAGGGCAGCTATGGCAGTGATCCTTCCGTGGTTGGTTCAACCTTCATCGTCGAGGGCCATCCGTTTACCATCATTGGAGTGGCTCCACCCGGTTTTTTTGGCGAAACGCTGCGCGGTAACCCACCCGACATCTGGATCCCGGTGCAACAAGAACCTCTGATTGACGGTGCGGGCGAACTGTTGCACGAGCCGGTTGCCGCCTGGCTGCGGATGATGGGTCGCCTGCGGCCGGGAGCTTCGATTGAGGGAATGGCTCCGCGCCTCACAGGGGTGCTGCGCCAATGGATACAGTATGACTCCCAGTACCCCGCCAACTGGATGCCGGAGATAATCCGCGCGCTTCCCAAGCAGGTAATCAACGTCATCCCCGCCGGCGCCGGCGTCGCGGTGATGAAGGAAGAGTACGGGCGCAGCCTTCAGATTCTGCTTGCCGTATGTGGTCTCGTGTTGCTGATTGCCTGCGCCAACGTCGCGAACTTGTTGCTGGCCCGCGCCGTGGGGCGTCGCAGTCAAACCGCGATCCGACTGGCCCTGGGCGCCACGCGGCGGCAGATTATTGCGCAGGCTCTCACCGAAAGTATCCTGCTGGCGTTAGCAGGTGGAGTGGCCGGGCTTCTGGTGGCGGTGGCCGCCGCGCGCCTGCTGCTTACGCTTGCCTTCCACAGCGCACACTTCCTGCCCATCAGCCCCCTGCCGTCGCTGATGGCGCTGGCCTTCGCGTGCGGATTAGCCCTGTTATCAGGAATCATCTTTGGGGCGGCGCCCGCGTGGTTTGCCACGCGCACGGATCCCGCGGAAGCCTTGCACGGCGCGGGCCGCACTACGGGCGATCATTCCTCCTTCCCGCGCCAAGGGCTACTAATCTTACAGGCTACGGTGTCGGTGGTGTTGGTCGCCGGGGCTACGCTGCTGGCGCGCAGCCTCAACAAGCTCGAGCATCAGGACTTTGGCTATCAAGTTCAAGGGCGGTTGCTGGTGGCCTTACACAATCCGCCTGCCAGCTATACCCAGGCCAAGCTGGCCGCGCTTTATCGTGAGCTGGAAGACCGCCTCAATCGCTTGCCAGGAGTGCAGGGGAGCGGACTGGCGCTCTACAACCCACTTACCAACAACTGGGGCGAAATGGTTTTTGTGGCGGGGCATCCTCCCGCCAAGATGGGCGAGAAATCCGGCGCCTCATGGGACCGTGTGAGCGCCAATTATCTTCAAAATCTGGGCGTTACCGTGGTGCGCGGCCGTGCTTTTACCTCGGCCGACAATGAAAACTCCGAACTCGTCGCGCTCGTGAACGAAGCCTTTGTTAAGCGCTTCTTCAAGAGCGATGAAAACCCGTTGGATCAGCACTTTGGCCTTGACTATCCCGAGAATGCCGGCCATTTCCGGATCGTCGGCGTGATTCGTAACGCGCGATTCGCCGGCTGGGGTTTCAACCAGCCGGTGTTTCCCACCTTCTACGTGCCGCTCGCTCAGAGCGTCGATTACAAGCAGGAGCTGATGAAGAGAATTGAGCTGAGCTCGCATTTCATCGGCGGAATTGTGTTGGTGACGAGCGCGTCTCCCGGCGCGATGGAACCGCTGCTGAGGAGGACCTTGGCGGAGGTGGATCCCAATCTGACGATCACCAGCGTCCGGACGATGCAGCAGCAGATTGATCTCTCCTTCGATCAGGAGCGCGCCGTGGCCAGCCTCGCGAGCCTGTTCGGGGTTGTCGCTCTCCTGCTGGCGGCCATTGGATTATATGGCGTCACGGCCTACACAGTTGCGCAGCGAACCAACGAAATTGGCATTCGCATGGCCCTGGGCGCGGATCGCGCCAATGTAATCCAACTGGTCCTGCGCGGAGCCTTCCAGCGCGTGCTAGTGGGGTTGGTGCTAGGGTTGCCGCTGGCCATTGGCGCTGGACGCCTGATCTCAGCGCAGCTATATGGCGTTTCCAGTTGGGATCCCTTCGCGCTGACCGTGGCCGCGATTGCGCTCGCAGTCTGTGCCTTCTTCGCAGCCATAATACCCGCCCGCCGCGCAGCAGCTATCTCGCCCATCGACGCACTGCGTATTGAGTAGCGCACCTCGGGAGGGAGGAACTCTGCGACATCAGCCATGCCAGCCCGAGCCATGCTGCGCGCCTCAGCGGCGGTATCAGGCACAATCCGAACGCGCACGCAGCGCCACATGCTCCTCTGCCCTTACCGCCCATTGTCTGCATTTTCTCCCCTTGCGCGCCGCCTCAGCACCCTAGTTCCTTCCATCGTAACTCCAATAGGGTGGTAGAATCTTCGCGTTTTTCCGGGGGCAGCAAGTGGAGGTGGGCTTGCGCCGCCCGAGGAGAAAACGCTGCATTGAGGATTCCTATGGCCGGAGCGATCAAAGTCGGATTGGTGGGCGCGCGCTTTGCCGCCCGATTTCACTGGGAAGGATTGCGGCGCGTATATGGCGTGCCCCTGGAGGTTGTGGGGGTAACGGCGAAATCGGCGGAGTCGGCCGAAGCCTTTGCGCATGCGCACGGCATCAAGGCGTTCGCCACCTTTGAAGAGTTGTGCGACGCGGTGGATGTGGTGGACCTCTGTACGCCCGGCTCGACGCACGAGCCGCTGGCCGTGGCGGCCTTCCAGCGCGGCAAGCACGTGATTATCGAAAAGCCTTTCACGGGCTATTACGGTCCGGGGACTGAGGACTTTCGCGGCAACACCTTCAGCAAGGAAGTGATGCTGCGCGAAGCCCTGGCGAGCTGCGACCGCATTCTGGCTGCGGCACGCGCGTCCGGCAAGCAGATTGGTTACGCCGAAAACTTCATCTACGCTCCGGCCATCACCAAGGAACAGGAGATGGTGCGGAAAAGCGGCGGACAGATTCTTTGGATGATAGGCGACTGCTCGCACAGCGGTTCTCACTCACCCTACTATGGCATCTGGAAATTCTCCGGCGGTGGGTCGCTGGTGGGCAAGGGGTGCCACCCGCTGTCGGCCATCCTCCACTTGAAACGTGTGGAGGGCGAGGCGCATGACGGCAAGCCCATTCGCCCCGCCACCGTTTCCGCCCGCACCCACGAAATCACGCGGCTGAAGAACTTCCGCGACGCGGGATTCCTGCGCACCACCTACGACGACATCGAGGACTATGGCCAGGTACACGTCACGTTTGACGATGGCACGGTGGCCGACGTGTTTTCCACCGAGCTCGTCCTGGGAGGCGTGCATAGCTGGCTGGAAGTCTTCGCCAACAACCATCGCACCCGATGCAATCTTAATCCCATCGATGCTCTTGAAACCTATAACCCCCGTGAGGATGTCTTCAAGGACGTCTACCTGACGGAGAAACTGGGCACCAAGCAGGGTTGGAGCCATCCCGCGCCTGACGAAGACTGGCAACATGGCTACCCGCAGGAGTTCCAGGATTTCATGGCCAGCATGGCCGCCAACCGCGCCCCGCTCTCCAGCGGGGAACTGGCGCGCGATACCATGGCGGTGCTCTACAGCGCTTACCTTTCTGCGGAGCGCCACGGCGCCGAGGTGGAACTTTCCCCATAGAACTGGATCCCCACTGGACGGTGGCCGGTGGGACGGTCAACACGGGGAGAAAGCCTCCAGAAATTTCCTCGCCCAGGTGGGCTACATCCTGGACAGATAACTTGGCTATGGGGAGGCATGCCCGTTTTGCCCGGTTTTGGCAAGCCGGCAAGGGGCTACAAACTGGACATTTTTTGTCGACGGCTATTCCACTCTGTGTCCACTTGTGGTACGATGCGCTAGGTCAGGTTATAGAAGGCCTCTATTTTCAATTATTCAGAGCTCAAGCAGAGGTGGGAGGTTGGTAATTGACGTGCTCCTAGGTTCGTCACGATGGGTTCAGCGCCTTGAACGCCTTTACGGTTCCGCGTTGTGCCCGTTTGGGGGAGGAGAACAGGCATGCGTCATGAGCAGCGGGGTTTTTCGCTCATTGAGTTGTTGATTGTCGTCGCCATCATTCTGATCATCGCCGCGATTGCCATCCCCAATTTCCTGCGCAGTCGAGTTGCGGCCAATCAAGCTTCCGCCATCGAAAGTCTACGTGTCATCTCCACGGCGGAGGTGACCTTTTCGACCACTTACGGTTCGGGCTTCTCGAGCTCCATGATGTATTTGGCTCCGCCGGCTGCCGGCCAACAAACAACCTCGACCGCAGCAGGCTTGATCGATTCAGTCCTTGCCGGGGGCTACAAGAGCGGTTACAGCTTTTTCTATACGCCTACCTTGATTGATGCCGGAACGATCAATGGATACACCCTGCTCGCGAATCCTTCCACCTTCGGCCAGACAGGGGGCGTGTATTACTACACGGACCAGAGTTTTGTGATCCATGCCAACAACACCACCCCCGCCTCGTCGACGGATTCGGCAGTGGGCGATTAGGTCTCGCGCCCTCCCTACTTTCTTTACTCTTCATTTCACCCGACGCGGATTTCTCCACCGGATCGTTTCTTCCCCTGCTCACATACACGCGCGGCTTGCGGCCGGGTGATATCCCTTGTCCTGCGCCCGCTTCTGCGTCATGTACTCGCCTGCCTGAGTCTTCCCGTACCATCGCGTGCCGGGGCAATGATAGGCCCCGGAGTCCGTGTTGACCCAGACCTTCGCAGCAGGATTTCCTGCGCCGGAAGTTTTGAGGATCTGGGATTCGGGAATCGGCCGAGCGGCGTGCCGCAAGACCCAGACGTGCCGGGCGTAAATGCCTCCCAGCAGCAACACGAGGAGCGCCGTTGTTGCGCCTGCCCCCCACCAAGTGCGGCGGCGTGAAGCGGCGAGCGCCGGCGGTCGCTCGGCGGCCGTGGTGGAGCCTGCGGCTTCGCGCGCGGCCAGGGCGGGCTCGGTCCGGCGGGCATTTCCCGCGAGCGCGGCGGCGAGTTCGCCCACTTGGGCAAGGCGGGTCATGGCGTCCTTCTCCAAACAATGGCGCAGCGTGGATTGGAGCGGCTCCGGCAGTTGCTGGAGCTTGGGCGGGGTGCCCACCATGATCTCCATGCTCAGCTCGAAGGGCGTGGCGCCGCGGAAGGGCAGCTCGCCGGTGGCCATCTGGTAGAGCAGCACTCCCAGCGCCCACACGTCGCTCGGGAGGCTGCTGGGACCGCCCCGCAGGACTTCCGGCGCGAGATAAGGCAGCGTTCCCGCCGTGGCGCCGGCTTCCGCCAGGGGCAGGCGTGAGCTGGTGACTTCCTCCATGCCGCTGCGTGGAATGCGGCGGCCCAGGCCGAAGTCTAGAAGTTTGATATTACCTTCTGGGGTAACAATGATATTCGATCCCTTTAGATCTCCATGAATGACCCCCTGCTGGTGTGCGAAGGCCAGCGCGCCGGCAATCTGCGCGGCGTAGCGCTCGACTTGCTCGAGAGGCATGCCGCCTTCGGGGATGAGGTCAGCGAGCGGCAGCCCCTCGATGTACTCCATCACGATGTAGGCGCGGCCGTCCTCTTCCCCCAAGTCGTATATGGCGGCGATGTGCGGATGGTTCAACTGCGAAGCCAAGCGTGCCTCGCGCAGCAGGCGGGCCCAGGCAAGTTCGTCGTCGCGCAGCACCTCCGCCAGAACCTTGATCGCCACCGGCCGTTCCAGGCGCAGGTCACGCCCGCGATAGACGACACCCGAACCGCCTTCCCCCAGGCGGTCCCCAATCTCGTAATGGGCTAGCGTTTTGCCAATCATCGGGAGCCGGCACTCCTCGGCGCGTCATGGTATTCCCAGGAGGAACACAAGTCAAAAAGGTAATGGTCAAATTGCCATTAAACACCAAATAGTCCACTTTTCAATGGACGCTTTGTCCATTTGCGGCTGCCCCTCCCTCTCCCCGCATGTCTTCAACCCGATGAGGTAATTTCATCCTCCCGCCTATACTCCCCTCTGCTATCATTCCATGCAGGGCGACACAAATGTTTGCGCATTGGGCTGTAGCGGCGCGCTGCAGGGTTTCCCTGGAAGCTCGAGGATGCGAGGGGTCTTTATGGACTTTCAAGGTAGAGTTGCCATGGTTACGGGTGGATCGGGCGCTTTGGGCAGCGTCGTAGCGCTTGATCTGGCTGGAAACGGAGCACGCGTGGCGGTGCCCTACACCGCCGATGAACATTGGGCAGCGCTGGAGAGTCGCGCCGGCGCCGCGAGCGAGCGGCTCTGGGGCGCCAAAGCCGATTTGACCAAGGGCGCCGACGTCGAGCGGTTCGTCGCCGACGTCACCACGCGCTGGGGGCGACTTGATTTCCTGGTGTGCATTGCCGGCGGGTTCGCAGCGGGAAAGATTCACGAAACCAGTGAGGAAACCTGGGACCGGATGTTCGATCTGAACCTGCGAACGGTTTACCTTGCCGCCCATGCCGCCGTGCCGGTTATGATCCGGCAAGATTTCGGCCGGATCATCACCACTTCCAGTGGAGCGATTCTGAACGGCGGCGGCGCGGGCATTGCGGCCTACGCGGTATCGAAAGGCGCGGTCCGCCAGCTTACTGAGATCCTCGCCAGTGAACTGAAAGGTTACAATATCCATGCGCACTGCATCCTGCCCGGAACCATGGATACGCAGGCGAACCGGCGCGACATGCCCAAAGCCGATTTCTCCCAGTGGGTTTCCACCGAGGACGTGGCGCGGGTCATCCGCTATTTGTTGAGCGACGACGCGCGCGCGGTGCGCTCCGTGGCCGTCCCAGTGCTGGGGCCAGGCTGATTCCTGCTTCAATGACCGCATAAATTGGTGCATTTTCATGTAAAAAGCCGAGTTTTTCTCTTGACATTTTGTCACTGTGATATGTGTTTTCATACAGATAGTCGGTTCATCCTTCATTTTTAACATCTTTGTAGGAGCGCCCCACTTCTGGACTACATCAGGCTAACTTCCCTGTTTTCAAAAACTTGATTCTTTTCTTCCCCCATCGCAACTCTCTCAATTCTCCCCCAACCCACTGTTTTTTCATAAACATAGTCGCCTGGCGTGGGCTTCTCATGAATTTCCGCCTCGATGGGGTAATTCAGGTAATAGAAGGGAGATCCAGCCTGAGCACCTATCACCTGACACCTGGCACCCGGCACCTCGCGCTTGACACCTAGCCATGCTGCGCGATTCCACCCCAAGACAGTCCTTCAATTAATATCCGAGCAACATGGCGTCCATTGTCGACGGAGATATTTACCAGATTCCTACCAGTAGGAGGAAACTTTTCAAAATTGCCCCAAGATTTCCTACCCGTAGGAGTGCCTGGCGCGGGGTCGCGAATTTTCGAGCGCGTCGTAGGGGCGATTCGCGAACCGCCCTAATCTGTCACCCCGTAGCACGGCCGCCGGAGACAATCCTCATCCCGAGATTCGTCGCATGGTAAACGCGCTTGCCGTCGACCCACAGCCAACCTTGCGCGACGACGAACGGTCCCCTTTCGTCGCGGCCGATCTCGCTCACTTCGATCTCAGTCACGACGCGCTTGTTCTCAGGCAACACTTGCCCGCGGTATTTCCACGTCACGGGTTGTCCGAGCGTCAGCGGTTCAAAGCACGGGTTGGGAACACCGTCGCCAAGCCTCCGTTCGATCATGAAAACCTGCAAAAGCTGAAGTAACGCCTCGAGCCCGAGGGAACCCGGCTGAACCGGATCCTGAAAGAAGTGCGCCTTGAAGAACCACTCGTTCGCGTCGACGTCCTTTTCGGCGCGAACCCAGCCCAGGCCCGCCTTGCCCCCCGCAGGATCGAGCGCCGTCACCCGTTCGATCATCCGCAACATGGCTCCCGGGAGGCGCAGCGAGCCCGTGAAATATGCAACCGGTTGCGCCGCGAGATCGAGATGAAAATCGCCGGGCGAGGCGATACGCTCGGCTTCCTCCGGCGTCACAGGTACACCCGCCTGTTCGCGCAACGCTTCGGAAGGGAACAATCCGAACGACGTGCGCATCTCACTGATGCAGCGTGCCCCGACAAAGCTTCGAACGGCAAGTGTGAGGAGGCGCGTCCCACCCAGTTGAGCCGTTGAGACGAGCTCGGCTCGAACCCGCAAGTTGGCGCAGGCCTGCGGCAGCCCTTCGTAAACCGTCGCGGTTCCGTCCAAGTTTCTCAGGTGGCGTCGCAGGACGCTGCCCTGGGGCGCAATATAGAACATGAGCCAGCCACAGGGTTGTAATATCGCCTCTAACAGCACGACGAACGGCATCGTCGGGTAACCGTTTTCTTTGAAGAACCAACTCCCTTCGTGGACGTCATATTCGCTTTCCATCCACGAACCCGGCTGCGGCTTCATCATTTCCGCTTCGATCCTCATGACGCGCGTCAGGAAAAGAAAGGGAGGGCCGGGGATACGGGGCCATCGCCGGGGGCCGTCATGGTCGGCGAGTCGCCGTCCGAATATGTCCTGGGCCCTTCCCCAGGCAAGCGCGAGTATCGCCGGATAGTCGTTTTCGACCTGGCCGTCCACGATGGCCGCGGGTGCGTGGTCATTGCGGTAACCGGAAAGTCCCGCGAGCGCCGGCAGCGGACCGGCCTCGCCGAGCATAGCCCCACACCAGGGACCTTGACGAAATTGTTCGAGAGGCCAATCGGGCACGAGCCCCAGCCCGACACGGCGAGCGTGAAAGATCGTACGCCCCCAAAGGCTGCAGGTCACATCGGCGACGACACGCGGCTCGGGGCCGGCAACCAGCGACTCGATGAAAACTTCATACACAAGGCACGCCGCTTGCGGCGTGATCTGTCCCCGAAACTCGCAGCCGGATGGGCGGTGGCGAAGCGGTTCAAAGCGCCATCCGTCGCGCCACAACGTCATGCTCACTCCCGTAAGGTAGAACGCAAGGGGCTGGATGGCCCCTTCGGCGAGAAGGAATCCGGGCATGCACGGGGCGCCCGGCAAGTGCGCGGCGAAGTACCAGTCGCCGGGCGAGATCGTTTGCTCGGCGCGCAAATAGCCACGCCCCCACGGCCCGCCCACCGGGTCGAACACCGGCACCTCCTCCAGCAAAAACATCCTCTCCGTGGCGATGCGCGGCGTGCGCACGTGCGCGCAGGTACGCTCGAAACCCGCACCGAAGCAGTCATAGACGCGGCCCTCCGCGAAGGCCGCCACCGCATCGCGCGAAAAGGATCGAGACAACCGGTGCCCCTCGGGAAGTTCGAACGGGCCTTCCAAGTCTCGCTTATCGAGTGCGATTGCCCACTTGACCTGTTCGGGGCCCTCCAGTTCTTCCTCCGTGAACAGCCCTGAGGTAAAGCGCGCGCGCAACCGCAATTCGTCCCGGACCCGCCATTCAACCGTAAAGAAGAAAAGGCGCAGTCCTCCCAGCGGGGTTTGGCGCTCGAGTGTGATCTCAATGCACATCGTATCGCCGATCCTCGGGAGCGGCCCCAGCAACTCGTTGTTGAAATCCACCAGCCGGTACCGGTGCTGCCCGTCGTGCGTCAGGTCGGCGCCGAGCCAACTGGCGAACTGTATGTTCACCTGCGCGGACTCGGACATCGCCAGGCTCGAGACGTACCCCGCCGGATCGAGCCACCAACTGTCCGCCGTGACGTCTGTCTCTGCCCACAACTTTCCGCGTCCCAGCGAAGCGGGCTCGCCTTCGATGCCGACTACGCGGTCCGTTATG
>JBEKNU010000050.1:0-32063 GCA_049522495.1 Terriglobia bacterium | reverse complement strand
CGTTCATGGTGGGCTCCTGAGCATAGATTCAGGAGGAGTGTAACCGACTTACGTCGGTCTGTCAACATAATAATGATATGCCAGACCTAAAACAGTGGAGTAAATGTAGAAACTCCAGGCGCCGCCCTTGAGGGCGGCACACGCAACGTAGGGCCGAACGGCGTTCGGCCTCGGCCCAGCGCCGCTGGGCCCTACGCTCTTCTGTTGCGCCCAGGCGGGCAGGGCAAAGACCAACGCCATCGCCAGGGTGAAGAAAGCCAGCGTTTTGCGCAATCTCATGGCCACCTCGCGCGGGCTGCGAAAAATCGGTGGGGTGATTATAACGGAAATAACCGAGCAGCGCGGCGGCACAAGGGAATCACCACACTGTCTGGATGTTCGATGACCGTATGCGCCCGTCGCGACTGATGACGGGCACTCGCAAGTAAACCGCTGTCGCCGCCACGATTCGATCGGGCATGTCCGACACTTCCGCGCGGGGGACTTGGCGCAGGGCTTCAACGACGGCGGCGGTAAATGGGGCTTCTTCGATAACATACTCGGGATCAGCCAGGGCGGCCTTCAAATCCTCGTAAGCGGACACGGGTAGCCGGTTTTTTTCGACCAGGTAGACAATTTCGGCAAGGCTGATGGGGGATAACGCGATGTCATGGCCAGCTTGGGCGGCATCGTCCATGAAGGTCCGCGCTGTAACCGACAGGCGCGGATTCTTGTGCAGATACCATAAGGCCGTATGCGTATCGGCAACGCCGACTATCACGGGAGATCCTCGCCGAAGCCGCGAAATATCTCCCGGCGATTCTCGTCGATCTCCTCCTCAGTGGGACCAGGACCGTACTTGGCCAGCAGCCCATAAGCCGATTTCTTGGGCTTGACGGGCGAAGCGGGCTCCTCGGCGAGAATCTTGTCGAGGGCTTCGCGAACCAGTGCATCGGGCGAGAGCCCCTTGGCCTGGGCGGCAGCCATCAGACGGGCTTCTTCCTGAGGTTGGAGCGGCAAAGTGATCGTCATTAAGCGGCCCCTTTCGTTATGGTGCCTTCTCACATCCTACGCGAAAAGCGGTCGGGAAGCAAACCAGTCGGTAAGCGGCTTCTTGGCGCTTGCGGGCTCGGGCGGCTTGGCGGCGCGCAGGGCATTAAGAAATGCCTCGCTCGCGCCTGCGGCCTTGAGGGTTTGGAGAAAATCCTCGGTCGGGGCGAAATCAATCCCGCGCTGCTCGATCAGCTTGGCGCCGGAATCATCTCCCAGTCCGGCGCGCACCATGTTGCTGACTTGCTCCTGGGTAAAGGGCTTTGCCGGGCTAATGCCCTGCGTTGTAGCGCTGACCTTCAGGTCGGCAAACCGTAGCGGCGGCGGAACCTGTCCCGATCTAATCGGGACGCCGCCATGGCGAGGTAAACTCGCCGCTACGTCAGCACATGCCGACCTCAGGGTCGGCGCTACATCCGCACATGCCGACCTCAAGGTCGGCGCTACAATTCTCTGCTGCGCCCGCAGGGGCTGCGTCAGAATCGCTGCGATGATAAGCATGAGGATGGTTACGACTGGTCGACGCCACATCGGCACCTCCCGAAAGCGGGAATGATGATGTGTGGGCATTCTACCACGGGAAGTTCACGTATTCTGATTCCTGCACCGGTGCGTCGATAGCGAGGCATTGCGCCTCCGGCGAGCTCATAGTAATCTTGATAGAGGAAGGTGAGCATGACGCGAATCACCGAGGCCGTTTACACGCACGGCGTTCTGAAGCCTGAGGTTGATCTGAACCTGCGCGAGCAGCAGCGAGTGCGCGTTATCGTTGAGCCGCTCGAGGACGGTCTCGGGGACCGGGACGCGGCCGTGGCACGATTGAAGGCTGGGATCGCCGGCATGCAGTTCTTCTCGAAGGGGCCACTGCCCACGCGAGAGGACCTCCATTCGGAGGACGTCCCGGGCCTCTCCACGCTAGGTGCTCTCCAGGTCGTGAATCCGTTCAAATAGGCGCCCGTGTTTCCGGGATCCAATTCCTCCCGTACGATCATCCCTTCAGCCTGTGAGCGGGCCAAAGTCGGTGCAGTTCTAACTGTGGGCTCTTCCCTTGACGGCGAAGGCATAGCTTGCGGGAAGAAGACGCTTGCCAGGGCGGTTCATGAACCAAGAAAATCGCCAATGTCGCGCAGCACCTGCTGAAACATCTCCGGGGTCAGGCGGTCGGTCTGAGTATTTTGCTGGCTGGGGTGGTAGAAGCAGAACAGGCGTGGCAAGCCTGCGGGAAGAAGGCGCTGGCCATAAGGATCGTCCTGCCTGGCTGCCAACTATCCCGCCAGCAGCGACTTGCAACGAATCGAGGTGGGGCGATGTCCGTCGCGGGTCGTACGGCGTACCGACAGAGTGGAAGCCCATTTCCACCTCTCCGGCAAGCCGACTACCTACCGAAGGGTTTGACACCTTGAGCCGCAACTGGATCACAGTTTGGGTTATTTGCTCGTCTTTTGCCTGAAAAGAACGTCTGCTTTCAGATATCACGGGGGGGGGCGGCATACCCATTCGCCGGTGGCGCAAATACCAAGTCGTATTGATGGTCGTTCACCTCTCCTTTTCCATCTCAACCGATGGGCCAGCAATCCGGTGGTCTAAGCTGCCGCAATGTTGGCGAGGAAATTTGCAAAAGGGAGGGTATATGAACACCAGACAAATCAAAGGGAGCTTCGGGGGGATAACCTCGGGGATCGTGAGCGCCATGGGTCGAACCAACCTGGGTATCGAAGATTATCCGGAATAAATCCTCCCAATGGACTAGTGAGCACTTTTGACCATTCCGGTGAGCTATATTTAACGGACAAATGAATTGGTCCAACGTTATAAGTTAGAAAGGTGTTGTGGAAGCGTGGGAGTCTTGAACGATCGTTGGAGAAGCAGGTCTCCCTGCTTCAATCCGCAATGGTCAATTTCGAACAGGAGGGTGTCTCATGAGAATCCTCATCGCTGACGATAACCCAAGCCACTTGCGGTTGCTCAATGCCTTTCTGGTCATGTGGAACTACGAAGTGGTCCTTGCCCGTGATGGCAAGGAGGCATGCAATATATTGCTGGGGCAGGATGCTCCCAAGATTGCCATACTGGACTGGATGATGCCGGGAATGGATGGTCCAGAGATCTGTCGTGAAGTCCGGAAGCAAAGTGAAAGGGCCTACGTTTATATTCTTCTGCTTACGGCGGTGTTCGAAAAGAGCATATTGATCCTGGGTCTTGAGGCTGGGGCAGATGACTACCTCACGAAGCCGTTCGAAGGGAACGAGTTGAAAGCACGTCTTCGGACGGGAAGAAGAATTCTGGAGTTACAGGAACAACTGGTTTCCGTCAAGGAAACATCGCAGATTCAGCTTGGCCACGATCCCCTGACTGGCCTGCAGAGCCGAGCTTCCATTTTGGAAACTCTGCGGGTTGAGTTGATGCGTTCTCAGCGGGAACAGGCCATGGTGGGCATCGTCATGACGGACCTGGACCAATTCCAGCAGATTAACGATACCCACGGTCGCCTGGCCGGCGATGCCGTGCTGCGGGAGGTGGCGAAGAGGATGCGTGCCTCGGTACGCCCGTACGACGCGGTTGGGAGGTTCGGCAGAGAACAGTTTTTGATATTGATGCCTGGCTGCGACATCCCCGGTGCAGTGAGTCGGGCAGAGGAGTTGCGGAATGCCATCGGGAAGGAGCCGGTGGACACTCCTGAGGGCATGATCACGGTCACCCTGAGCTTGGGAGTAACGGTCAGCGGGGGTGCCAACCCGGCAGACTCAGAGGGGCACCTGCGCGCGGCAGAAATGGCACTTCATGAAGCCAAGACCAAAGGTGGCAATCAGGTCGGCCTGTCTCCCAATGCCATGAATTATTAACTCTCTTACCGTCGAATTGATTTCTGCCGCGAGGCGTGAGAATTCCCGGGCCGAGACTCCGTCAGCCTGCGGGTCCTGGCTCAGGAGATATTCCTGTATCCGATCGTTGTAAACAGAGATGGACGATGATAGGACCAGGAGCGGCTGGGTATGCGCCAGAAAGGTCTGGCGGATTTCTTCCTCCTGCGTGTGCAGTTGGCGAGCGAGACGAAGGGCATCCAAGCCCGCGATGACCATCAGGGTCAATAACCCGCCGAAACTGATCAGCAAGGTCATGCGCAGCTTTCTTGACGGCCAACCGCCTTCGTTCATAGGACCAGGATCCTTCACCTGCGAAAACTCCTCCCTCAAGACGGTATCGCCTGAAGTTGAGACTTCAATAAGACCACTTTCTTATGCCCAAGGCAATTCACATTGCCCGGGCACGCCTCAGAAATACACATGGAGGTGTTTAAAATGGAACAGACCCCCTTTTCTTACCGGTACACAATGAATATGAACGGCGATCCCAGGGCAGGCGCCTGACCCGGCGGAGAGAGAGCTTTGATGAGAACTTATTCGAATACGACGGCCCCTGAAGGAGAACAGTCACCCCCGGTCGGGATTGGAACCTTCCTATTTATAGTCGTCATGGCACTCATCTTTTTTCTGCTTGCCCAAAGCATGGTGCGTCACCGCTTCACTAAAGGCCGCGAGATCCACCACCTTACGAGTCAGACCCCAATCCCCATCGGACCTGGCGGGCACTTGCCGGGCTAAAGCCCGGCGCTACCACAGATTGATGCATCTCGGATCCGTAAACCTGTTTTCCCAACACAAGCCCAATCCATCGAAGCGGTGAGAGAATTCCCGGGACGAGCAAAAGCATTTCACGCCAAGGCGCCAACTCAAAGAAAGCGCAAAGGAGACAAAGCGGTTGTACGTTGCGAGTCTTTGCGCCTTGGCGTCTTTGGGTGAGGTTGTTTATTTCTTCACACCTTCATTGGCCTCGGCTCGATTGGGTCGCCTCAGGCAGGGATTCAGCAAGCAAGAAAATCGCCAATGTCGCACAGCACCTGCTGAAACATTTCCGGGGTCAGGCGGCCGGTCTGAGTATTTTGCTGGCTGGGGTGGTAGGAGCAGAACAGGCGGGCTCGAAGCAGGTTAGACGGCCACAGCCACTCTTTTGCTGACAGGGCGGGCATTCGACCCCGCGCGAGATATTGTGCGGCGCGTCCTCGCTTTCACGGGACGCACGGCAATGCTTGTTTCGAGACGCAGCCGGTCCGCATAACGCAACAACTTTTCGATGCTCACCTGCGAAATTCTCCCCTTCAACAGGTTGCTCACCGACGGCTGATACTCATCCAGTATCTCCACCAACTGCGCCTGCGTGTAGCCCTCCGCGCGAACGTGCTCAAGGATGGCAGACAGAATCTCCGCCTTGATCTTTAAGGCGCTGGCCTCGGACGCGGAGAATCCCAGTGCATCCAGGACATTTCCTTTAACGATATGAGTCGGCTTGTTTTCCGCTGCGCTTTTCATGTGCCCTTTGCTCCTGCATTCGCTGCCTCACCAGCCTCAGACGCTGGCTCGCGATTTCAAGGTCTCTCCTGTCGGTCTTCCGGCTGTCCTTTTCGAAGCAGTGCAAAACATGGATAACGTTTCCCACTTTAGCCAGGTAGATGGCTCGATACCAGGTCCGTTCATCAGCTTCCTTCAGTTCGTACACGCCAGGGCCGATGGACCTCATGCGGCGCGTCTGGCACGTCGGCTCTCTGCCGAGTTGAAGCTGGCGGAGTGCGAACCCGAGGGTCTGCTTCACCGCAGAAGGAAAGGCCGACAGCACTTCCAGCGAATCCCCCTCGAATTGAAGCTCTGCGGGCGGCGGGGATTCATCTTTGGACAGCATCACTACAATATTACCTCGCTTTCGAGAGCTTATACAAGATTTGTTATAAGCGGGACCCTGGCGGTCCGCTCTTTCACGATCTCGGTCCTACCGCTGCCCGCCCGTTTTTGAGCCCCCAAGGTTCAGGCCGGGGATTCATGAAGCAAGAAAATCGCCAATGTCGCGCAGCACTTGCTGAAACATTTCCGGGGTCAGGCGGCCGGTCTGAGTATTTTGCTGGCTGGGGTGGTAGGAGCAGAAGAGGCGGGGCAAACCCGGGGGCGGCTTTAAACTTGCCCCCTGCGAAAAAACCGCGGGCAGCGTGAAACTTGCCCCATGGGAAAAGACCAAGGTCGACCGGCGGGGAAAACCCTCGCGCTTGGCGAGCAGGCGCAGGTAGGAGTCAAACGCGATGCGCCCCAGCACCAGGACGGCGCGCACGCGCGTCAGTATTGCGAACTCCCTCTCCAGGTAAGGTTGGCAATTGCGCAATTCCTGCGGGCTGGGCTTGTTTTTGGGCGGCGCACATCGGAGCGATGCGGTGATGTAACAGTTGCGAAGCTCCAGACCGTCGCTGCGGTCCCGCGAGGTGGGCTGATTCGCGAATCCCGCTGCATAGAGAGCGCGATAGAGGAAGTCGCCCGAGCGGTCGCCCGTAAACATCCGCCCCGTGCGATTGGAGCCATGAGCCCCAGGCGCCAAACCGAGTATCAGGAGCTCGGCGCGAGGGTCGCCGAAGCCCGGCACAGGCTTTCCCCAATAATCCCAATCGCGATACATGCGGCGCTTTTCCTTGGCCACCTTGCGGCAGTAGGCAATCAGGTTCGCGCAGCGCTTGCAGGCAATCACCTGCCGGTGGAGTTGGGCGAGTTGGCGCGCCGCGTTCGGCATGGAATCGGGGGCAATGAAAAGTAGGGGCGGTTCGCGATGTTCTGTGTCAAGACATCGCGAACCACCCCTACGCCTTATTCGGCCGCTAAGGCCAGAATGGCATTCCACTGGGCATCGGTAACCGGCATCACGGAAAGGCGCGGCAGCCGCACCAGATCGAAATCCTTGAGGGCGCTGGATTTCTTGATTTCGTCGAGGGTCACGGGCCGGCTTAGTTTCCCCTTCGCCCGTAAAGCGATCACCACCAGGCGCGCGTCTTTCTGTTGGGGGTCGGGATAAGGGTCACTCGCGGCCTCCGCCAGACCCACTGCCGCACGCTCATCGCCGGTGTGATAAACTATGATCAGGTCGCCGCGACGCACATTGCGCAGGTGCTTCAGCGCCAGGTTATTCGAGATTCCGTCCCAGACGGTCTTGCCGTCGCGCTCGAGATCAAAAAAGGAATAGTGCTCAGGATCGGATTTCAACAACCACTTTGCCGCCAAATTCCCTCCTCCGTTTCCTGCTGTTGTCGCTGAGATGAAAAAAGTCATTGTACGGGAAATCAGCAGGCGCTGCACAGCATCTCTTTGTTAGGAGGACCTCCCAAAGCCAAGATCTCTTGTATCGATTTGCCCTGGATTGCATCTAACCCTGCGGGAGGCAAAAGGAAAAGACTATGGAAAAGGTTCTACATGTTCAACCCGCCGATTGGCAGGGGATCGAGACCAGCGCCAAGCCGGTATTCCTGGACTTCTGGGCGGACTGGTGCGGTCCCTGCAAAATGCTCGGGCCCACGTTTGACCGGTTGGCGGAGAAGTACGGCGAACAAGTCACTTTCGCGAAGGTCAACGTGGACGAGATGCCGGACATCGCCAATAAGTTCGCGGTCCGGTCCATTCCCACCCTGGTTTTGCTGCAGAACGGCAATGAGGTGGAGAGGTTGGTAGGGCTGCGGTCGGAGCAGGAACTGGCCCAGGTGCTCACCCGATTCGCGAACGGCCACAAATGAGGTATCAGGTGTCAGGGGTCAGGGAAATACCCCGAACCCCTCACTTGTTATCTGGATAAAGTGGGCTGGGAACCAAGCGTCAAAGAAAGCCGTGGAACCGAACACCTGATACCTGATACCTGATACCTGGAACCTAGTTAAGCCCCCGGCCGTTGACCAAGCACGTTTGTGGTATTGGGGAAGAACCCTTTCGGCGTGCTCAAATAGCCAGATATGGAATCCTTGCCCAGTTTGTTGACCACCAACTCCAGGGCGCTCGAAGCCCCTTGCACTAAAAAGAACACGGGTTCATTCATAGCCTTGTTGCTGCGTTCGATCTTCTTATCGTCAGCATAGAGATAAACGCTGAAGACGTTTCGCTTCGGGTCGGTCTTTTCCAATTCCACGGTAACCGTTCCAACCTTCTGCTGAGCCTTCTTGCGGGGCAAAGTAAACTCAAAATAGTCGCGATCGCCCTTGTGCGCCAAGGCCACCAGTTCGTCGTGAGTGCGGGCGATGGCGCCGTTCAATTCACCCTTGGTGCCGGTGAGGGCGTTGGTGAACTCGGACTTGGTGTTGGCCAGGTCCTGCTTGGTTCCCGCCAAATCCGTGCTCAGGCCTCCGATCTTGGCGTTGGAATCAGCCTGAAGCTTGTTCACTTCGTCGGCGCTGGCTTTCTGGGCGATAGCTTGTTTCAGCTCGGTCGCCTCGCTCTCCTGCTGCTTTTGGACCTCGGCGGCCAGGGCGTGCGCGCGGGCCAGCTCCTGTTGCGTCAGGCCGAGTTTCTCCGAGGAGACCTGGAATTGCCCGCGCAGTTGCGCGTAACGCTCGTCGCTGGAGTCGATGCGCCGGGTAATCAGGTTCAACGCATCAGCCTGCTTGGCCTTGAAGTCGTTAAAATCGGAGCGGGCCATGAAGGCGAACACCAGGTTCGCGATGGCCACGACGCCCAGCAAGGCCACCAGCCAGGGCAGCGCCTTCCCACCTCCTGTGGGGGGAGCCGCTTGTGGGGTTTGCTGAACCAAAACATACTGAGGGGCTGCGGGTTGGGGCGATGCTGGCGCCTCCTGCGGGGCGGCCGCGGGTCGCGTGGGCGCATCGTTCAGGCCGAACATCGAGGGGGTGCGGCTAGGATCTTTGTCTGCCATGCTTTCTCCTCTGTTACCAAATGCAATGGGCGAGTTCACCGGAACCGCCGGATAAGCCTTCTCCTATGATGCCACATTCGGCGATTGGGTTTAAGTGTAAATACATTTTAACTTTTTGAAGATCGGCACAGTATCCCATTAAAAGCTCGTGGTCTCAAGGGCTGGGAAGGCTCGTCAGAAGAACATTTGAATCAGCGCCACGGCGTCAGCACGGATTGCCTCGCCGCGGCCGACGGCGTCCAGGCCTTCACCGGATTTGGCTTTCACACTCACTTGCCCAGGCTTGAGGGCCAGTGCCGCGGCCACTTTCTTTTCCATGGCGGAGATGTGTGGCGCCAGCTTGGGCCGCTCCAGACCCACTGTTGCGTCGATGTTGACAATGCCATACCCGGCGCCCTCGAGCAATTGGCGGACGTGGCGCAGGAAGAGCAAGCTGGAAGCGTTCTTCCACCGGGCAGAGGTGTTGGGGAAGTGGCGCCCGATGTCACCAAGGCGCGCCGCGCCCAGCAAAGCATCGCAGATGGCGTGGGCCAGCACGTCGCCATCGGAATGGCCGACCGGGCCTTGGTCAAAGGGAATGCGCACCCCGCCCAGAATCAGCTTGCGTCCGGCAGCCAGCCGGTGGAGGTCGTTGCCGATCCCCACCCGCGTGGGCGGATGTTGGCCGACGCGCTGCCCTGGGCCGGTCGGGGTGTTGCCTACGGACAAAATGTCCTTGCCAGTGCGTTTCCCAGTCCTGCGTGGAGGTTTCATGTTCCCCAAATCAGGCGCCATCCCGGACGTGTTCGCGCTCTTGAGCGATGTAGAGGCGGGCCAAGGGCAGGTCTGAGGGTTTGGTAATCTTGATGTTCCGGTCCGAACCCATCAGGACTCTGACGTCGTGGCCGTCGTGTTCCACCAGGCTGGACTCATCGGTGCCGTAATAACCCTCCGCCAAGGCGCGGTCAAAAGCCTGGCGCAGAAGGGTGTAACGAAAAGCCTGGGGGGTCTGGGCCAGAACAATGCGCTCGCGGGGAATGGTCCCAGTTATGGTTTGCCGCTCTATTTTCTTCACCGTATCCACGCTCGGAATGCCCAGAATAGCCGCGCCGTCTTGGCGCGCGGCATCGACGACTTGGCGAATCATGGCGAGTTCAATAAAGGGGCGCACCGCGTCGTGGACCACCACGACCTCAGTTTCCGGCGGAGCCTGATCCAGACACCGGGCCACGGTTTCCTGCCGCGACGCGCCGCCCGGCACCAGGCGCACGTCCTTGGCAAAATGCTCAGTGTCAATCTCCTTGGAGGCCCGATCCATGTCTTCCGGCCGCACCCCCAGGAAAATCTCGTCGATAGCATCGGAAGCGGCAAACTTCCTGAGGGTGTGAACGAAAATGGGTATGCCCTCGAGGGAAAGAAACTGCTTGGGCGTGGCTCCGCCCATCCTTAAGCCCGTACCCGCCGCGGGAATGATGGCTAAAACGCTCATAACACGTAGTCAGTAGTCAGTTGTGCGTCGCAAGAATTCGTTGGCAACTCGGGCACCAATGTTTCTCGCGTATCGATAGGATTGTCACACGGCCATTTCAGGAAAAAAAGGGCGACGGAGCGTGCCTGCCCTCCGCCGCCTCATTTCCCGGGTTCACCGGGATGCGACTGACAACGTACTGCTGAGACTTACTGGTGAACCACCTCGACCAGGGCTCTTCGTTCATCGTATTTGCCAAAGATCATTTTTCCGGCCGTGGTCTGCAAAACGCTCGTCACGGAAATGTCGATGGTCTTGGAAATCATCTTCTTGGCGTTGTCCACCACCACCATGGTGCCATCATCCAAGTAGGCGACGCCCTGGTTGTATTCCTTGCCTTCTTTCAGAATAAACACCCGCATAATCTCGCCGGGCAGGACGACGGGCTTCAGAGCGTTGGCCAGTTCGTTAATATTGAGCACCGGGACGCCCTGGAGCTGGGAAACCTTGTTAAGGTTAAAGTCGTTGGTGACGATTTTCCCTTCGTAAGCCCGCGCTAACTCAATGAGCTTCAGGTCGACTTCGCGGAGCTGGGGAAAATCTTCCTCGACAATCTGTACCGTGATGTTGCCCATTTTCTGCATGCGCTGGAGGATGTCAAGCCCCCTCCGCCCGCGATTGCGCTTCAGGGGATCGGAAGAGTCAGCCACCAACTGTAGTTCGTGCAGTACAAACTGGGGGATGATCAGTGTTCCGTCAATAAAGCTAGTTTCGCAAACGTCAGCAATGCGGCCGTCAATAATGACGCTGGTGTCGAGCACTTTGTAATTCTTGCGAGGCGCCTTTTCGGTGGTAAAAAGCCCGCCGAGCGCCCCGAGATTGAGCAAGTCACCTTTATTAGCGCCGAGCACCAATCCCACGTAAGCCATTAAGAGCAGCAAGGTTACTTGAAAGAATGAGTTTGCGGATTTGTCGATCGCCGTCAGACTCAGCAGATGGCTGATCATGAGCGCGCCGAGTATGCCCAGGATGGAACCGAAAGCCGCGCCCATCAGGCGCTTCAAGCTCGCTTTCTCCAGCCGCATTTCAAAGAAAATGAAGAAAATCCCGAGGGCTAACCCTAATATTACAGATTTGATCTCGGACAAGCCAAAAGGTTGTAAATGCGTTGCGGCTGCGGTAATGATGATAACAAATATGAAACGAATTGCTCCCATTTCCCACGCCATGAGGCCTGACCTCCTTCTGGAACCCGATTAAAAGTCCCGACATGATTCTATTGCCCCCTATTAGCTCGCAGAATAACAAACGGAGTATACCATCCCCTCCGGCGGGGTCAAGGCAAGTTAAGAAAGCAGGTGTTTACTGAGTGATAGGCGTTTCCTTTAGAAATAAACCTTTCCCCGCGACGGCCTGGGAGAACTTATCGCCGGGCTTTAGCCTTGATGGTAATGGGCGTGCCAGTGAATCCGAACCTCTCCCGAATGCGGTTTTCGAGAAAGCGCTCGAAGGAGAAGTGCAGCTTGCCAGAACGATTGGTAAAGGCGATGAAAATGGGCGGCGCCACTCCCGCTTGGGTCAAATAGTAAAGGCGGGTGGGCTTGCCCGCCGGGGAGGAAACGCGTTCGAAATCCACCTCCTCCAGAAACCGGTTCATTTCCGAAGTGCTTACCCGAAGCTGGCGGGCTTCGGCGACTTGCGCAATGGCCTTCAGCAGATTTCCCAAGCGAAGCCCGTGCAACGCGGAGATAAAAACGATGGGCGCGTAATCAAGGTATTTCATACGGTCCCGAACTTCCTCAGTGAAATCCTTGATCGAAGTCTGGCCCTTTTGAATCGCATGCGCCATTGCGTCCCACTTGTTCACCACGATAATGACGGAGCGGCGGCTTTCATGGGCGTACCCGCCGATGTGCGTGTCCAGAGCGTTGACGCCTTCCTGGGCGTCCAGGATCAGCAGCGCCACCTCCGCGCGCTCCAGGTGCTTGCGCGCCTGGATGACGCTGAGCTTTTCCGCCAATAACTTGGTTTTGCCCTTGCGACGGATACCCGCCGTATCCACGAAGCGAAAGTGCAGGCCGTCGCGCTCCAATTCCGCGTCCACGGCGTCGCGCGTTGTTCCCGGCACGGCCGAGACAATCGAGCGCTCTTCATTCAAGAGCTTGTTGAGCAGGGTGGACTTTCCCACGTTGGGACGGCCGATGATGGCCACATGAATCGGGTTATCGGGAGAGCCGGAGATTGGGTGATCAGGCCGGGGAAGTGACGAGTGACGAGTGACAAGTGACGAGCCACCCTCCTCCATTGGCGGTTCCTCGGCAAGCATAGAATCTGTGCTCTCCGACGGCGAATGGTCATCCCCCGTCATGGGTTCCTTCGGAAATCCCGCCGTCACGTGGTCGAGCAGATCATCCAGCCCCAGGCCGTGCTCGGCGGAGATGGGAAAGATGTGTTTGATCCCCAGGCGATGAAATTCTCCCGCCAGCGGCTGGTGCTGCTCCGCGTCAACCTTGTTCACCACCACAGCCAGGGGTTTTCCGGTGCGGCGCAGGAGTTGCGCCAACTCCTCATCCAGCGGCACCACGCCTTCGCGGCCGTCCACCACGAGAATCAGGTGCGCGGCTTCCTCAATCGCTACCTTCGCCTGGCGATAAATTTCGATGGGGATCAGCTCCTTGTCCGAGGGGATAATGCCCCCGGTGTCAATGACCTCGAAAGGCTTGCCCAGCCACTCGGCGTGAGCGTAGAGGCGGTCACGGGTCATGCCCGGCTCGTTGCCCACCAGCGCCCGGCGCTGTTTGCAAAGGCGATTGAACAACGTGGACTTGCCTACGTTGGGCCGGCCGAGAATCACGATGCGTGGAAGGTGAGGCATAGAAGTAAGTCTAAAGTTTAAAGTGTAAAGTACAAAGTTGGATTGCGCAGAGCGCAGCTCTGCGATTCGTGTCCGTCTCCCGCGCTAAAACGCTGAGCTGCGCTCAGCGCAATCCGGTCAGCTGGCAGCACCCCCTGGTGTCGTTTGGTTGCGGCCAGAGGCCGCGCGGCGCGAAGCACCTTGGAGCGCCGCTTCTACTTCTCGACGGCCAGGCACACAACCGTGTCGACGTCACCCCAGCGCTCGGCCTTCGGCAAGGTCAGGACATATCCCTCATCGATTGCCGTCAGTTTTACGGCTTTGCCGTTGCTCAAGAGCGTGGCCCGGTGGAACACACGCCCATCGCTTGCCTTGCCAATTTGCAGCGATGTGTCCTTCGGTGGATCAAACACATGCAGGTATACGGAGCTGCCGTCAGCAGAGTCAGTTGCAACCCCCCATTCCGGCTGAGCGTCCGGGCTTGTCACGTACGAGGTGCTGGCGACGGTGCCGTAAATGGCTTTGGCATTGGCGCGCATCAATTGCCCCAGTTCCTTGAACGCTTCGGCCACTCCCGTCTCCCATTGGTTGTTGGCGTACGGGCCCGCCGCCCAGGCGATCCCGCCGTTAACCTGTCCCTGGGTAGCTGCCCAGAGGACCGTCTTCCGGTACATCTCCCGGGGTGAACGGGATATCTTGCCCCCACTGGCCCACCAGTTCCCGGCAACCGTGGCCGCCCATTGCTCCTTCCGATTCTCGGTTTCCGAGCCGATGAGCGTGGTGGGAGGGCCACTCCAGCCGCCATTTTTCCAGATCGCCGCGTCGGGCGTGTGCTGGAGCATCACCGACTTCACCGTGGGGCCGTCGGACATTCCCCCGTCCTCCCAATAGCCGATAATCCTGCCCCCGTAGCGCGAGCCAATTTCGTCGATGAGCCGAACATAAGCGGCCTGCCAGGTGGGATCCTTCGGCCTCCGGCCGCTACCTTCGGTAATGTTGACCTGGGCGGAGTACCCGATGTCCATCACTCGCTTCTGTTCCTCCGCGGTCAGGTCGTGGCGATCATCGGGGTGAACATAGAGGATCAAGGGAATTCTCTTGGCCTTCAGGGCATCGGCCCGGTCACCGATCAGGTCTCGGTTCGACACCGTGTTGGGCAAAGCCTTTTCCCAGAACGGACTGGGATACATCAAGTTCATCCCCGCGTGGTAGGCGGTAAAAATAACGTATTGTGCCCCCATTCCCTCGGCCACGTCGGCCAGGGCCTTCACGTCCAGGCTGTCCGCCACGGAATTGAGGTCGGCGGCAGGCTGGCCGTTCGGGTGGGTCCACGTGCCCCCGTAATGGCCGTCATGGTAGGTGCCCAGTGTGTAGTGGACGAACAACCCCATCTTCGCGTTGGCGCAATAAGCCCGCGGGGACATCGCGGCTGGTTGGGCGGCAGTGAACCCTCCCATGATAATGAGCATCAAGGTTATGCCTGATTTGAATGCCCACGCCTTCATGAAATCCAACTCCCCCCGTATGATATTCTGTCGCGCGTGCTCCCTCACGCCGGCGCGTGAAAACGGCTTGGTTTGACGAACCAAGTTAGGCTTCCTTTCGGCGGGGTGTCAAGCTGATGCGCTATTATCCCATCTTTTTGGATCTGCGAGGGCGGCGTTGCGTCGTTGTGGGAGGAGGGCGCGTGGCGGTGCGCAAGGTGCAAGCGCTCCTGCGCGTAGGCGCCAGCGTGCAGGTTATCAGCCCGGCGGTGACGCCGCGTTTGGCACAACTGGCCGCGTGCAAAAAGATCCACTTCACCCCACGCCCTTTCCGCCCCGCCGATCTGGAAAGACCGACGGCGGCACGGGTCAAAAGGCCGCGCGGACTTAGACCCATGTTGGTCTTCGCCGCCACCAACAGCCCCGAGACGCAGAAAGCCGTTCGAAAGCGTGCGGAAGAGATCGGGGCGCTGGTCAACGTCGCCGATGATGCGCGGGAATCCGATTTCATCGTGCCCGCGTCATTTGCCCAAGGTGACTTGCTGGTCGCCATTTCAACTTCCGGCGCGAGCCCCGCGCTGGCCCGCCGCCTGCGACGGCAGCTTCAGCTCACGCTGGGACACGAATACCGTGCCCACTTGCGGTTTTTGCGCGAAGCTCGCAAGCAAGTCATGGATACCGTGCCCGATAAAAAACGGCGGGCCAAAATCTTCCGCCAGCTTGCTCGGGCTCCGGTGAGGGACGGGTTGAAGAAAAACATACCCAGGCGCGCGGCGCAAAACGTAAAAAGGTGGCTGACGAAATTTGCCGGAAAGAAGTGAGAGAAAACGAGCTTGGTTAGGGGCACAAATTGTGGCCGAGCGGCCGGTTCCTACACAGAGTTCGAACTACCTTTCGGATGAAACGATGTAGTCTTTGAAGTAGCTCGTGCTGTCGGTCTTCGACCAGAGCCCAATCCGGCCCGCGACCGGAGGACGCAGAACGGGATTGTTCGCCGGAAACAGGTCCAGGTTCGCAGGCGCGCCGTTGCGCCTCGGCGCGGGCGGGGAGCCCAGCGTGAATTCGAGCGCGAGGGCGCCATCCAACCACGCGCGGAAGTTCGCGCCCGCCACCGACATCTTCAATTCGTGCCAGGCGTTTCGGTCGAGCATGAACGGCTTGGCTCGATCGCTGAATTTTACATTGCGCCGGATGCCGTTGTGGAACTCCCACAGGCCTACGTTGTTCTCCGTATCATTGTAGCGAACCGCCAGCCAGTCGCCGGTTTCCTTGACGTTGAACAGGATTCCGGAGCAGCGATCCGCCTCGCCGGCAATCGTCTTAAACTTCATGCTGATGGTTCCGTCGGAAAAATTCTCGATGCCTTTTAGCAGGGCGACCGGGTAATAGGCAAACTGTTTCGCATTGTCCATCAATTCTTCATTGGAAGTGCCATACAGCTTTCGCGCGGATTCGATAAGCAGCTTGGTGGGATTGTCCTTGCTTGCCACCCAGGGCCGCCCATCCACCATGATGACGTTTTCGCCGTCGTCCTTCGCAATCACCCAGGTTCCGACAATCGGCTCAAATGTGGCAGGAGCAGAGCCGGGTTTTTCTTGGCTGAGATCAACTTTGCGCTCCGTGGCGCTTAGCGCCGTCGCCAGCCAAGCCACAATCAGCATGCTGGAAATGAAAAATTTCGTTGTCTTCACACCTTCCTCCAATGTGAGATAAAGGCAAGGACGGCAATGAATCCCGGCCAGACTAAATAAAATACCATGGACGCGCCATGGGGAGGCACTGCCAGCGGGTGCCCGCGAAAAATTTCCTCGGCACTTTCCTCCGGTGGCTTCAATCCGGCGAGCTCGTAGATCGTCGCCAGGACTGGTTCCTCGGTTGTGGCGCGGCTCATCAGGCTGCGACCGTCCAGCTTGTACCAGATTTCTCCATAATAGGGGTTTGTTTGCTCGAACAATCCAATCGAGGTCGTGGAGAAATAGCGGATTTGCACTTTCGGCAGGGTGCGTCGCAGCTTGGAAAAAACGCGATGTTCCAGGTCAACCCGACGGGGATCTTCCGGCGCAAGATGCGCTTCGATCGCGAGAGGTTTACGAATCTGCCGCAATGCCCGTTCGTCTTCCCGGGAGAATGAGTTCATGCGGTTCTCGGAGGTGTCCCAACTCTGGTGCGCCAATCCGCAGAGGAGGATGCCGGCCACCGTCAGCGCGCCCAGCGCCATCGACTCCGCGACCCGGCGCCGCACTGGGACGCCCAGGCGCATCCAAATCCCTCCGAGCATCAGCCCCGCCACAATTAACGTCCCAGCAATCAGCACAGCATCCAATCGCACCAGACCGTGCTGGAATTGCGCCACCATGGCGGTGGGAGTGTAATCAACCGCGCGCTCCCAGAAGCCGCCGTGGACGGCAGCGATGAAGCTGATAATCCAGGTTCCCACCGTAACGGCGAGGGTGAGAATCGCCGCGGTGGAAGGATGCTCGACCAACGAAGCCGCCGCAGCCGCGAGGGCAATGGTCAGACCGGCATTCAACACATGTCCGGCCAGCACCGCGGCGAGTTCGGGCCAGTAAAGACTGCCGCCGTAGCTCAGCCAAAGCGCCACCGCAATCGCCGGCGCGCCGAGGGCGAGGAACCATCCCGCCAGCAACACCAGCGCCTTGGCGGCGATGCGCACGAAGGCGGACATGGGATGCTGAATTTCCAGCTTCAGCGCTCCGCTTTGGCGGTCGCCGGATACCAGCCGGATGGCCACAAACGGCAATAGAAAAGCCGCCGCAATTTCGCAGGCGCTGAACGTGGGCGCCCAGATGCCCACCAGCGGTGAGAACGCTTCCCCCACGCCCCCGGCCGTCCCTCCCAGGCCGCTCTCCTCGGCGTAGGTGCGCACCGCACTGATGAACGACACGCCCACCAGCGGTCCCATGAGGAACATCAGCACCCACCACGCCCGTGAACTCATAAGTTCGCGCCATTCTTTTCGAACCAGCCATCTCCACGCGCGGTCAGGTGAGCGCAAGGAAAATCTCCTCAAAGTCCTGGGCGGGCGCATGTCCCATCCGGTTGCCCGCCGCCCGGCTCAGTTCCTCCAGCGTGCCCTCGGCCATTAGGTTCCCGCTGCTCAGCAGCACAAAACGATCGCAAATCCGCGCCGCATCGGCAATCTGGTGGATAGACAAAACCAGTGTTCGCCCCGCGGACGCATGCCTGCGGAGAGTTCCCTCCAGCTCGCGGCTTTGCCGCAAGTCCAGTCCTTCAAAGGGTTCGTCAATCAGGATGACCGGCTGCGGAGCAAGCAGGGCGGCCGCCAGCAACACTCGTTTTCGTTGTCCCTTGGAGAGGGCGCCCACCGTTCTCCGCAGCAGCGGGTCCAAATTCAAATCGCGAGCGACCTCGGCATACAGCTCGCGCCTTCCGCCGAAAAAGCCCAGCATAAAGTCCACCGCCCATCCAACTGACTGGTTCGGCCAAGGGGCAATGCCGTCCGGAACATAAAAGAGAATTGATGAGCGCTCGCACCGGCTGCTCTGCGGGGTTCCAAAAGTGACCTCGCCTGAGTCGGCGGCTTGCACGCCGGCGATACATTCCAGCAACGTGGTTTTGCCCGCGCCATTGGGGCCAATGATGCCGAGGATTTCGGCGGCTCGGATGGTAAACCCCACGTCGCGTATAGCCGTGACGCGTCCGTAGCTCTTGGTCATGCCGCTTACGCACGCGATGGTTGGGGTCCCCATAAGGAGTCTGTGTGACCACCGTAGCACGGCCAGGATCCCCGTGTTACGCTTGGCTCCATGCACCGGGGGCCATGCCGGGGGCCGGTGTTTAGAACAGCAACTCGACGGAGAACTGAAGTTCGCGAGCGACGAGTTGGTTGGTGATCCCGGAGAGGGGCTGACCGAAGCCCACGCCCGAGTTGGTTCCGTTGCCATACGTGGCGCTATAGCCGACAAAATTGGCGTGGTTGAATACGTTAAAGGCTTCCGCCCGCAAATTCAGCTTCAGATCTTCCTTGCCCAAACTGATCGGCCGCTCCACGAAGGGTGATAGGTCGTAGATCGGCCGGCCGTGCCCGGCATTCCGCCCGACGACGACGCCGTTGATCACGGGCCGGTCCGTCTCCGCGCCGGGGTCGCCGCCGTTGGTTGTGCCGGTGACGATGTTGTAAGGCAGTCCCGAAGCCATGGTGCCCACGCCCCCCAGCCGGAAGGAGAAAGGCGCGGTGTAAATGCCGCTCAAGACGAATCGATTTCTCTGGTCGAAGATGGCGTTTCCCGCCTCAGCCGCCCCGGTCACTCGCGGATCGTTCGGATTCTGACTGGGAATATCCGGATCGACGTTGTCGGTGGCGTGTGACCAGGTATAGCTGGCCAGCATGGAGATGCCGTGGCTGAAGCGGCGGCTGAGGCTTGCGTCCAGGGCGTCATAATGCCCAAACCCATCGTTCGCGTCGCTCTGGATCACGCTGTAGGGAGGCTGGGGGTTAGTGGCTTTGCTGGTATTGCAGGTGGTTCCGGCCTGGGCGTACCAATAAATCCAATAGGGCCGCGTACAGTTGGCCGCTTGCGCGCTCCGCGTCTGGCCCTGCGCCGTGCGCACAAACGAAGCGGGCGGATCGACGTCCAGCGGCCGGTTGATCCGAAGGGTGTGCGACCCGACATAATCCACATTCAGCACCCAGCCCGGTTTCAGTTCGCGCTCGACGCCGATCGTCCATTGCTCCGTATAAGGGCTTAGAAGGGCGTTCTGATATCCAATCAATGTCGAGGTGGGGAAGAATCGGTTGAGGTAGTTGCTCTCCCCGGGCCGCACATAGAGACTCATTACCGGCGCCACGGCTCCAGCCGGAAATGCCGGCAATGGCGCTGCCGAAACGCCGGAAGGAAATCCCACTTGCCCGGGCCCCGCGGTATAGTTGAAAACCCCCGTGGGACCCGACAGCGCGTAATTGGCGGCATCGTTGTCCACAATCTGGGAGTAGTAGATGCCGAACCCGCCGCGCATCACCGTCTTGCCATCGCCCCTCACGTTGTAAGCAAATCCGATGCGCGGGGCAAAACCTCTATCGAAATCCGTAAAAGTCTGCCGCTCGTAACGCAGGCCGAGATTCACGGTCAGGTCACGCCGGAGTTTGTAGTCATCCTGCACGAACATCGCGAAGAGCGTGTCATCCACTGTATATTGCGCGTTGCCATAGGTCTGCGTATACGAAACGACGTTATTGATGTTACCCAGGTACGAGGAACCCTCGCACACGGACAAGGCCTGCGTGCAGGTGTTGTAAGTGAACTGGCCCAGGAACATGGGGCCCCCAAACTCCTTGCTGTTCCCGCCATTATGAGCCTGGATGACATCGCCGCCGAAAGTCAGGGTATGGCGCGAGCGCGTCGCCGAAACCACATCGTTCACCTCATATTGATGATTGAGCAACAGGGCGGATTGGGAAGTGCCGGAGGTGAATGTGCCGCCGGTAGAGATGGGAACCACAAACTGCGTCCCGTAAACCACCGGATTGAATTCGGTGATAGGCGAAGCGAGCTGAAATTGCAGGCGAAGATTATTGAGCAGGGCCGGGCTGATGACCGCGGTTTCACCCAACACCGCATCGTAAGTGCGCTTGCGGAAAATGCGGTCCACGGTGGGCAAGCTGTTGCCCCCCACGGTGCCGTTGGGGTTGGTGTCGAAATACCGGTCGAGGTTTCCCCGCAAAAACAGGTTGTGGCGGTCATTGAGCTGATGGTCCACGCGGAACAGGCCGAGCCAGTCTTGATAGTGGCCGACGAAATTCCCCGGGGCGACGGGTGAGATAACGGGGGAAGTCCGGCTCTGCCAGCTATACTCGCCCTGCGCGAAGAATTGCGTGCGGCCGCTGTTGCCGATGGGTCCGGAAATGCCCGCCGCCCCCTGACCCAGCGTATCACCGGTGATTTGATTGCCGCTGGTCGCCGTGGTGGAGGTGAATCCGGCGAGACTCGCCTCGGTGCCCGCCGGCCGTCCTAAAGCCAGCACGCTGCCGTGGAATTCTTTCCCCCCGCTCTGCGTTACGATGTTGATCACACTTCCCGCGGTGAAGCCATATTGGGCCGAAAACGCGTTGGTGAGCACGTCCATTTCCTGCACGGTATCGACACCGAAATTGGTGAAGATGGTTTGGCGGCCCCAGGCATCAACCGCGTTCGTGCCGTCCACCTCAAACCAGGCTTGGCGCCGCCCGGTGCCGTTCGTGGTGAAGAGGTCCTGGTTCATGAATACGTCACCCTGATTAATGGCCGGGCGGTTGGCCGAACTCAGCAGGGGCAGATAGGTGATGCGCCGGTTGATCAAGGGCGTCGTTTCCACTTGCGGCGCGCTCAGGGTGGAGCCCAACTGAGGCTCGTCCGCGCGGACTCCACCGGCCTCTCCCGTCACTGTCACCTTGGTCTGGCCGCCGGAGACGGCAAGTTCCAGGTTCATCTCGGCGGCGGTTCCCGCAGCCAGAGTGATATCGCTGAGTGTCTGCTCCGCGAAGCCCTCCTTTTGCGCCGTCAAGCGATACGTGCCTGCAACGGATAGACCACCAAGAGTGAATCCACCGGATGTGTCCGTCTGCGCGCTGCGTTTGAATCCGGTAATCGAATTCGTCACGGTCACCTGCACGCCTGGAATCGCCGCGCTGCTCCGGTCAGTAATGCGGCCGTTGATGGTGGCCGTATCCGGCGTCTGCCCGCATAAAAGTCCGGCGCTCAAAAGAAAAACGATAAAGACGATCCTTGCAGTTCGAGACATCTTTCCTCCGGGTGACTCAGGTTGGCTGTCTGTTGTTTCACAACTCCTGGGCCGCTGGCCCCTACTCCTCGTTCTCCGACTCGGACGCAGGCTCCGGTTCCGCCTTCAGCTTGATTACCGTAAGCCCGGCTCCGCTCAGTTGGCGGTTGAGCGCCGGAAGATCCGTTGACTTGATCGCCTTCCAGCGCGCCATCACCGCCGCATCGTCCTTTTCGACGGCAGCGAGCGCGGCGGTCTGCGTTGCCGTGGGGGGGGCATCGGAACCGCTAATCCCGCCGTAAAGCCCCCCGATTTCAGCCGCCACGCGGGAAAGAGTGGCCTCCCCAGAGGGTGGGGCGGAGAATCTTCCGCGGCCTCCTCCGCCCGCGAGCGCCGTCGCCTTCTTGCGCAGCGCGCCCACAGCATCCGCCACCGGCCCGCTCGCCTGTTTCGACAACTCCTCGAGCTGATGGTCAAGCGCGCGCACCTCGGCCTGCGCATCGAAACTTTCATTCATCATCGCCGCCAGGCGAATTGCCATCTCATGCTGCTGCCGCAGACCCGCGGCGGGGGTCATAACGCGCGGGTCCATTATCACGGTCAGCGGCGCGGTCAGAGTCTTGCCGCCGGCGATAAGACGGACAGTGTATCGCCCCGGCAGCACGGCCGGTCCCAGCGGCTCACGCGGGGTGTCGTGGGGGACCGCTGATATAGGGTAGCCGTAACTCGACGATTGCGGCGGAGTCTCGTGCAGATTCCACACCCAGCGATGCATGCCCGGCGTATTGGAGAGTGTGGTCGGCATGCGGACCCAGTAAGTGGGAACCGTCAGGGTCTCGCGCAGCGACTCGAGCGTAAACGGAGGTTTGTCGTCGCTGGAGAAGCGGCGTATCCGTTTGCTTGCTGCGTCCAGGATCTCGAGAGTGACGGGACCCGAGGCCGCGGGACCCAGAACGTAGTCGATTACCGCGCCGTCGGGAGGATTTTGGGCAGCGGGCTCGTCGGGAGGCAAAGGCGTGTCGGTGTAGGTATCGCGCCGTACGCGGTATGCTGAGGCAGGTTTGAAAAGATAAACATCGGCGTTCGCCGCAGCAGCCAACTGACGAAGTGGAGTAACGTCATCGAGCACCCAGAACGAACGGCCATGCGTACCCACCAGCAGATCGTCGTTGTGAATCCACAGGTCGCGCATGGAAGTGTGGGGCAGGTTCAGTTGCAGGGACTGCCAATGGTCGCCCGCGTCAAACGATACCCACACCGCATTCTCGGTCCCGGCGAACAGCAGGCCCTTGGCCACCGGATCCTCGCGCACCGTGTCCACCGGACCAACATCCGCCAGACCCTCGACCGTCTTCTGCCAGGTCTTGCCGCCATCGCGCGTGCGGTAGATGTATGGGTGCAGATCGTCAATCCGGAATCGGCTGACCGAGGCGAACGCAGTGTCATTATCGAAATGCGAAGCGGAGATCTGCGTCACCTTGCTCCACGGCGTTAATTCCGGGGGCGTGACGTTGCTCCAGTTTTTTCCCCCGTCGCGCGTGATCCAGATGAGGCCGTCGTCAGTCCCGGCCCACAGCGTGTTGATGTCCTTGAACGACGGGGCCAGCGCATAAATGGCGCCGCGCACTTTGGCCGCGTTTTGGTCCTTTGCCGCCAGGTCGCCAAGGCTTGCCGGGATGCCGGGTTGTGGGCGCGTGAGGTCAGGGCTGATGGTCTGCCACGACACGCCGCCGTCGTTTGTCTTGAAGAGGACATTGGCCGCGAAATAGAGGATGTGGGGGTCGACAGGCGAAAATATGATCGGCTCGGTGCGATCGGTGCGGTAGTCGCCGCCCCGGAGCACAATGGGCGTTACGTTTTGCACCTGCCCCGTGGTCCAATCGAATTTCGACACCTCACTGCGGCCGCCCCCATAAACAATGTGAGGATGAAGCGGGTCGGGCGCGACGTAACCGTATTCGATGACGCCCACCGGATGCCACTCGCGGAAAGTGATTTCACCGTCGTTCCCGCGGCTCGAGGTTCCTACGGAGCCACTCTCTTGCTGCGCGCCGTAGACGCGATAAGGAAACTCATTGTCGGTGATGACGTGGTAGAGCTGCGCCGTCGGTTGGTTGTACCAGGAACTCCACGTTTCTCCGCCGTTGACGGTGATGATCGCGCCTTGATCGCTTACCAGCAGAATCGTGTTGGGATTGTCGGGGTTAATCCAGATGTTCTGGTAGTCGTCGCCGCCGGGCGCGCCGCGAATGCCGGTCCAAGTCTTGCCGCCGTCAGTCGAGCGCCAAGTGACAATGCTGGTGGTGTAGACCACGTCAGGATTCTTGGGGTCCACCTTGGGAACCGCCAGATCGCCGCCGCCTATGCGAAGCGCGGGACGCGCGTCGGTGGTGATCTGAGTCCAATGCTCACCGGCGTCATCAGAGCGGTAGATGTGCGTCCCCCTGGTGACGGCCAGGCACGAGTAGAGCCGTTGCGGGTTGCTCGGTGCGATGGCGACGTAAGCCTGCACCAAGTCCTCGGGCAAACCACCGGCGAGTTTGTTCCAGGTGTTGCCGCCGTCCGTGGACTTGAAGATCCCGCCGCCTGCGCCGCCATAGGAATTTCCGTCCTCCCAGGGCCCCTGCCTCGCGCGCCACAGGCAGGCATAAAGCACATCGGGATTCGCAGGGTCCATCTCGATGTCCGACCCGCCGGTGTTCTCATCCTTAGAAAGAACTTTCTGCCACGTCTCGCCGCCGTCCGTGGAGCGATAAATACCGCGCTCTTCGTTGGGGCCGTACGGATGGCCAAGCACCGCCGCGAACACACGGTTGGGGTCGCGGGGATCAACAACGAGCGCGGGAATTTGCTGGCCGTCGCGCAGGCCGAGGTGGGTCCAGGTCTTGCCGGCGTCGGTGGACTTGTAGATCCCGTCCCCCACCGAAAGATCCGGCCGTTGCAAGCCCTCTCCACTTGCCACGTAGACGATATGGGGATCGGAAGGAGCGACCGCGATGGCTCCCACCGATTGCGTCGGCTGATCGTCGAATATGGGGGTCCAGGTGCGGCCGTAGTCGTCCGACTTCCAGACGCCGCCGTTGACCTGCGCCATATAGAAAACGTTGGGTTGGCTGGGCACACCGGCGACGGCGCGCGTCCTCCCGCCCCGGAACGGACCGATCATGCGCCAGCGCATATCCTGATAGAGAGTCGGTGAGTACTGTTGCGCACCCGCCCAAGCCGCGACCGCGCACATGGCAAGAACACTCAGGATGAAACAGCGGCATCGATTCATTGGAACCTCCCGTGAAGACAGACTAGAATAAACCCAATTCGCGCCAGCTACCGCCCTTTTCTGGATCGCAAATCAAAGGCATAATGGATGGGTGATTAGCGTCGGCCCTTGGGTCGGCAGGAGCGAAGCTTTGAAGTGCGGCAGCTTGCTGCCGGTTTGTTGCCAGCCAGCTTGCTGGTAGGGCACCCTCTTCCCAGGAAAGAGGCCTGGATTCCAAGATCTGAGTCAATTGCGGGCCGCTGAGAGCTGAAAGCTGATAGCTTCTGATGCCGACTACAACCAACAAACCATCGGAGAAACTCCCCCTCGATAAAGTTTTTGCCCCCGGGGGATGGCTGGCGCGCCACCATCCGAATTACGAATTCCGGCCGGGGCAGCTCGAGATGGCTGAGAGTGTAGAGGCGGCGCTGGAAAACCGCCAGCACCTTATTGTGGAGGCGGGAACCGGGACCGGCAAGACGCTGGCGTACCTTGTGCCGCTGTTGCGCAGCGGCTTGCGAACCGTGATCTCCACGGGAACCAAGAATCTTCAGGAGCAACTCTTTTACAAAGACGTTCCTTTTCTCAAGAAATTGTTCCCGCAGATGCGCGTCACGCTGATGAAGGGACGCCAGAACTACCTCTGCCGGCAGAAACTTTACGATATCGAGAAACAGCCCGTCCTCGACGGCATGGACCAAGTGGAGCAGTACCCGAAACTGCGCCAGTGGGAGGAGCGCACCGAAACCGGCGACCGCGCGGAATTGCGCTGGCTGCCCGACGCCAGCGAGCTGTGGAAAAAGGTGGATGCCCGCCGCGAGGCCTGCACGGGGCAAAAGTGCCGTGAATTCGAGCGTTGCTTCATCACCCGGATGCATCAGCGCGCGGCGGAATCCGACTTGCTTATCGTGAACCACCACTTGTTCTTCGCCGACCTCGCCCTGCGGCAAAGGGAGTACGCCGCACTGCTGCCGGACTACGCGGCGCTGGTGTTCGATGAAGCCCATGACATCGAAGACGTGGCCACGCAGTACTTTGGCGTGGAAGTAAGCAACTATCGCGTGGAGGAATTGGCGCGCGACACCGAAGCGACCTTGCGGATGAAAGGCATCAAAAGCCATGAAGTTCTGGCCGCGGTGGGGGAGCTGCGGCGCCGCGCCGATTTGTTCTTCGAACTTTTCCCGCGCACGGAAGGGCGCTCCAATTTTGACAACCGCGAGAGTTTCCTGGAAGTCAACCGCGGGGCCTACTCGGGCCTGGCCAATGCGCTTCTGCTCCTCCAGACGGAACTCAGCCGCGTGCCGGATCGCCCGGAGGAAATCAATAATTTGATGGGGCGCGCCCTGGAGCTGCGCGCAACTTTGGAAGTGGTGCTGGAAAGTCACGAACGCAACATGGTGTATTGGTGGGAACGGCGCGGACGTGGCGTGTTCATGCAGGCCACCCCCATCGATGTTTCCCTGCTGCTGCGCGAGCGGCTGTTTGAGCAGGTGGAGACCGTCATCCTGACCTCGGCGACGCTGGCGGTGGGTGGCACGTTCGATTTCCTCAAGCGCCGGCTGGGCGTCCAAAACGCCAAGGAACGCATTCTCGACTCCCATTTCGATTATGCACATCAGGCTCTGCTCTATACACCTCTGCATTTGCCTGACCCGCGCCAGCCGGATTTTGCGCGCCTGGCGGCGGAAGAAGTCGTGCAATTGTTGAAGGCCACCCGCGGACGCGCCTTTGTGCTTTTCACTTCCCACGCGCAAATGCGCGACGTTTACGAGCGCGTACGCCCCCACTTACGATATCCCCTGATGATTCAAGGTTCGATGCCACGGACGGAATTGCTGGACCGCTTCCGCTCCACCCCCCATGCCGTCTTGTTCGGCACCAGCTCGTTCTGGCAAGGCGTGGATGTGCAGGGTGAGCAATTGAGCGCGGTGCTGATCGACCGCCTGCCTTTCGCCGTACCCACCGACCCCGTTACGGCCGCACGCATCCGGCAAATTAATGAAGAGGGCGGCAACGCTTTTGGCGATTACCAGGTGCCGCAAGCAGTCATCACCCTGAAACAAGGTTTCGGCCGGCTCATCCGCAGCGAAAGCGACCACGGCATCCTGGTGATGCTGGACCACCGCCTGATGCGCATGCCCTACGGACGCGTCTTCCTGGAAAGCCTCCCCCCTTACCACAAGACGAATCGGCTGGAAGACGTGAAGGCCTTCATGCGAGAATGAATAAGCAAGAAGCTAGAAGTGAGGAGTAAGAAGTTAGGAGCCAGAGAACAGGGGCCAGGGGTCAGGAACCCGGAGTTAGAAACCCGGAATCGACGTTACAATCCACTGATTGCACGATTCCTTTTAACCTCTAGATTCTAACTTCTAGCTTCTAACTCCTGTCTTCTGGCTCCTGACTCCTTTTTGAGGTCCACATGTTTGAAGTTTCGGTAGAGTACACGTTCGCGGCAGGACATGCGCTGCGGGGATACAAAGGCAAGTGTGAAAACGTCCATGGGCACAATTACAAAGTCCAATTGGTGGTGGAGGGCGAGCAGCTTGATTCCACGGGGTTGTTGATGGACTTTGTGGAGGTGCGGAAGACCATTAAAGGACTGGTGGAGCGCTTAGATCACCGCTTCCTGAATGACCTGGCGCCATTCGATAAGCTGAATCCCTCGGCGGAGAACATCGCCAAGTATTTTTGCGATGAGCTCGAGCCGCACGTCCGGAATCGGGGCCTGCAAGTTCAGGCCGTTACGATTTGGGAAACCGATACGACCTCAGCCACCTATCGTCCGAAGTGAGAAGTTAGAAGCTAGAAATTAGGAGTCAGGAGCCAGGAGGTAGGAGCTAGAAGTGAGGAGTTAGGAGTTAGAAGCCAGGAATCGGGGTCGCGCTTCACTGATTGCGCGGCCTGTTCTAACTTCTGACTCCTTCCTCCTGCCTTCTATTTACCAGGTCCAGAATGCCACAGCGGGATGCAATTCCGCCTGGTGCTTTTGGGCGCAGACGCCTTCCTTGCAGATGTAAGTGTCTTCGCACCAGCGGCAACGGGACAATTGGACCTTTTCGCGGAGGGTCCCGCAGATGGCGCAGGCTTCCAGCAGGTCAGCAACGACGTGCCGGGAGTAACTTCGCCAAGTTTCCAAGACTTCCCGCTCTTCCCGAATCTTTTCGAGTTCCTCATGGCTTAGCATAACCTGCTCCGTCACTCCTCCCTCTTGGATGCAACCTGGGGGCCATCCTCAGTTCCCCGTCCTAATCAATATCGGCTAAAGAAGAAACTTCCTTAGATTCAGCTAGTTAGGGCAGCACAAAATATTGACATGCATCAAATTTCGGAGGGCAACAGTGACTTCTTAGAGGTGATTTGGCCCAATTCGGAACACAAATTACCATTTTGAGACGGGGTTCTTCGCAACCCCTTGTCTACAGCGCACGAGGAAATGGGGTAAAATGAGTTTGCCGACGCCGGCAGAGCCCACAAACGAATGGTCATCACGGAAATCTTCAAGTCGATTCAAGGAGAGTCCAATTTCGCGGGATTGCCTTGCGTTTTTGTCCGCCTGACGGGCTGCAACTTACGATGCCATTGGTGCGACACGGCTTACGCGTTTCATGGCGGTCAAAGGAGGACGGTGGAGGAAGTCATGGCGCAGGTTCACCAGTTGGGGGGCAAATTAGTGGAGCTAACCGGCGGTGAACCGCTTCTTCAAGACGAGATTTATCCCCTGACGGAGCAACTGTTAGATGAAGGGTTTCGGGTGCTGGTGGAAACCAGCGGAGAGCGCTACATCGGTCGTCTGCCGCGGGCGGTCATTAAAGTGCTCGATGTTAAGTGTCCCGGCAGCGGCGAAGGCGGAACGTTTTGTGCTGATAACTGGGGCGCCCTGGAAAAGAAAGATCAGATCAAATTCGTGATTGCCGACGAGAATGACTATCGCTACACCCGCGATTTCATGCTCCAGTACGATCTGCGCGGCCGGGTTGATGAGGTTATCCTCTCGCCGGTCTTCGGGCAGTTGCACCCGCGCCAACTCGCCGAGTGGATTTTGCGCGACGGGCTGGACGTCCGACTGGGCCTGCAAATTCACAAGTTCATTTGGGACCCGGACATGCACGGAGTTTAGGATGAAGTAGGCCGTATGCAGTAAGCAGAAGGCAAGACGAATTGTGCCAATTGGCAGGTGGCTGGTTCTACAGGAGGCATGGTTAGCAATTGACCAAGGACAACGGACCACGGACCACGGACAAGCCTCTAGCTGTCATCCTCGCCAGCGGCGGTATGGACAGTTGCGTGACGACCGCGATTGCGAGTATTGATTATCGTCTCGCCATGCTCCATGTAGGATACGGCCAGCGGACGGAGGCGCGCGAGCTCCGTGCTTTCAACGCCCTGGCGGATTTCTACCTCGCAGAACATCGCCTGATATGCCGGCTGGATCACCTCAGACAAATCGGTGGGTCAAGCTTGACGGATGCCAAAATAGCGGTCGATCTCGCCAATCTGGAGAGGCAGGATATTCCCTCGAGCTACGTTCCCTTTCGCAACGCGCATTTCATTTCCATTGCGGTCTCCTGGGGCGAGGTTTTGGGGGCGCGCAAGATTTTCGTGGGGGCTGTAGCCGAAGACAGCTCCGGCTATCCCGATTGCCGCCCGGAATACTATTCGGCGTTCAATCGCGTTATCGCCGCCGGAACCAAACCCGAGACGCAATTGGAGATCGTGACACCGGTGATTCATATGCGGAAGAGTGAGATTGTTCGTCGTGGGCGCGAGCTCGGCGCGCCCTTCGAGCTCACTTGGTCGTGCTACCAGGCGCAGGACGTGGCGTGCGGCGTGTGCGATAGCTGCGCTCTGCGCCTGCGGGCTTTCGAGGAGGCGGGCGTGGAGGATCCCCTTCCCTATTTCCAGCGCCCCCGCTTCTCGCGGAAGCAGGAATCCCGAGGCCACTAAGAAAATATGCGTACCTGTTGAGTCCCAGGCCCCAAATAGATAGAATGTGGATGACTTAGATAAACGGAGGAGGCACTTATGTCTAGTTGTTGGACGAGAAGATTGATTGGGGTTGCGATCGTGTTCGCGACTTTCTTGACTTACTTTCCGGCCTTTGCGCAGATTACCGGAGGCTTGATGGGAAAGTGTATAGGGCAAGGCGGCACGCCGCTGGCGGGCTATGTGATTCGAATTGATCGCCGAGATGTCCATTGGACCAACAAGACCAAGACCAACAAGAAGGGTGAGTACGTTTATATAGGTTTGCAGCCCGGCGACTACTCAATCACCATCCTGAGCCCTGATGGCAGGGACCTCTATTCCGAGAACCACAGGGTAGGGATCGGCGACCCCACGGAAGTCAACCTTGACATGGGGAAGGCCATGCAGGAAGCCCAGAAAGCCCAGGAGGCCAATCCCGAGTACCAGAAGCAGATAGCAGAACAAAAACAAACCGCGAATTTGAAGACGATGTTCGACCAGGGACGAGCACTCTACGCGCAGAAGCAATATACTGACGCGGCCGCGGTATTCGAGAAGGCTCTGCCTCTCGCTAAGGATAAGAATCAATTAATCGTCCTAGGCCAATTGGCTGACACGTGGGCCAAGGCCGCCGGCGTCGAAAACAATCCTGACACGCGGAAGCAGGATCAAGACAAAGCCCTGGATTATTACAACAAGGACCTGGCGCTCGAGCCCAACGACGCCAGCCTCCACAATAACTTGGGTAGTCTGTATGCTGAGATGGGTAAGTCGGAGGATGCCGCGGCGGAATTCAAGAAGGCGGCGGATTTGGACCCCCTTCATGCCTCGGGTTACTACTATAACTTGGGCGCCATCATGGTGAACAAAGGGCAGATGGATGCCGCCGCGACCGCCTTGAAGAAGGCTACGGACATTGACCCCACGAACGCCATGGCCTGGTACTGGTACGGGACGGCTCTGATGGGCAAGGTGGAAGTCAAGCCCGATGGGACCATGGTCCCCGTGCCTGGCACGATCGAAGCTTTCCAGACTTACCTCAAGCTCCAGCCCAACGGACCCAATGCGGCCACGGCGCAAGCCAGCATTGACGCACTCCAGGGCAAGGAAAGCCTGGAGTACAAATCCAATAAGAAGAAGAAATAATGCTTTCTCAAGACCGGGCCCCGCAGCTCCTTTCGTAACTCTGCTGCGGGGCTTTTCCGTGGATAAGGAATCCTGATGAAAGCATCCTGGCTGATCTGTTCATGCTTGGCGCTCGGGGGGGCGCCGCTCCTCGGCGACACCATCTACCAGACCACTTCGCAGGGCAAGGAAATCATCCTGCAACGCGACGCCATTGTCATCCAGCAAGATTCGGCTTTCGTCGTATACAAGCACTTCGACCTCAAGGAGCGCCGCGTCACGGTGGTGCGGCTGAACCGCGGCAGCTTGCCCTTTCGCGTCGAGGTCAACGCCCGGGCGCGCGAGCAAATTGTGGAGGGCTGGAAACGCTACGGGTACAAGGCCACCATCACCGACCAGGCCGGCAAAATCACTCACGTCTTTGATCTCTACCTCGACTTTTATCCGCCGGGGGGCCGCGGATCCCTGCTGGAGTCGGTTCCCGCCAGCACCAGCTTCATACTGCAAACCGACGGGGGACCTGAGGAAATCGAATTCGGCAAGCTCGATCGCCTGGAGATCCAGGGATCCCGGCTCAGCGTCACCCTGCGCGAGGGGAAAACCGCCGTGGGCAAATTTATGATGCCGACCACTCAGCCCGCCGAGGTCCGCGTCCTGGGAATTACCGAAAAGTATGACCCGGCCAGTCAACAGGTCTTCGATTTTTCTGTCCCGCTTTCCCAGTTGAAATTGATTTCGTTGGAATTTGAATAGGCCCCAACGAAGGAGAGCCCCCAAGTCCGGAGGGGTGGCTCGCGAATACCTCCTACTTCTTTTTTTCCGCCTGCCACAAGCCGAGCGAGAGGGCGCGGCCGCAAAAGGGGCAATAGTTCACTCCCCAATAATCATAGCCATGCGTCGACGCGGCCCGAATAAAATATTCGGTGTTCAAGTCGTTTACGATTCGCCCGTCATCAATGCGCTGCCTGGCGCCAAAATAAAACGCCCCACGCTCCAAAGCGCTCTCCAGAAGGTCACAACAGGACATTTCGCTCTCCTTAAGGGGTGGTAGGTAGTAGGTGGAAGATGGTAGGTGGGAGGCAGGAGGTACGGGGGCTGGAGGGGCAAGGGAAAAGGGGCCGTCGAAGCTCCCAGCCTACTTCCGGAAGCTGTAGATTGACGACGCCTGCATCCTATGCCGCGTCACCTGTCCCCCCCCCCTTTTCCACCGGCGGCCCACGACCGGAAATCCGCAACCTATCTCTCCAGCTTGAACCCCACCTTCAGGGTCACTTGAAATTCCGCCACCTTGCCGTCGGCGATGCGCCCGCGCTCCTCGACCACTTCGAACCACGCCATGTTTCGCACCGTCTTGGCCGCCTCGATGACTGCCGCGCGCACCGCCTCCGCAAAGCTCGTCGGCGATGTCCCCACCAGCTCAATGATTTTGTAGGTCCCTGCCAT
>JBEKNU010000049.1:0-32265 GCA_049522495.1 Terriglobia bacterium | reverse complement strand
GGAGATGCTCGCCAAGAGTGCAGAACCGACGCGTGGCGACATCCTGCGCGCCCTCGGATTCTTTCACGACGCGCGGGCCTTCCAGCCGCTCTACGATAATCTGCACTCCGCCCAAGTGACCGACCGGATGAACTCCATTCTCGGTTTGAAAAACCTGGGCACCAAGGAAGTCATCCCCGCCCTGCTCGCCGCCCTGAACGACCCGGAAGCACAGGTTCGACAAGTGGCGAATTTTGCCCTGGAGGGGGTGACGGGCCACAAGGTCGTCGTTTCCGCCAATCCCTCGCGCGAGGAGTTCGAGCGCATCGCCAACAACTGGCACGCGTGGTGGCGTGAACACGCTGCCAGCTTCTCTCCCCCGCGGCCTGCCGCCTGCCATGATTGGTGATGGCCCAGGAGCCGGTAGTGGTACGGCGGGAATCTGTTTTAGGGTGACATTCCAGGAAGGCGACTCAGGCCGAATCCCAAGCTTCGGTCACCAGTAAGTCCGATGGGTGTTGTACACTAAGAGTCTCGTGGGTGGGATCCTTCCGGGGCTATTCGAGATTAAACTATGATCAACACGGCGGGCCGGTTTCGAGCCGGCGCCGGCGCAGATTCAATAATATGAGTTTTCCGGAGCCTTCAAGCGGATCGGCTTGAGGGGTATAGAATTTGGGCCAGGTTCGGGGCGTATCCAATTTGATTGCCGGTCAAGTGTGCTGAGGGGCTATAAAGCCGGGGCCTTGCGGCGAGAAAAGAGACTCCATGGCAAGCTCGGGTGGTTTTGCGGTGGGCATCCTGATGGGCCTCATGGCAGGCTTGTTGAACGGCATCTTTCTGCTTCCCATGCGTTATGTGAAGAAGTGGGCTTGGGAGAATGTGTGGCTGTTTTTCTCAATTGTGTCCACGATCCTCTGCCCATGGATTGCGGCGGGCGTGGCGGTTCCCCATCTCGCCGAGGTTTTCCGTTCGGTCCCTCTCTCGGCGTACCTGCCGGGGTTGTTGGCCGGGTTGGTTTGGGGAGTGGCCCAGGTGATGTATGGTTTGAGTTGCGGCATCGTAGGAATTGCCATCGGCAGCGCGGTGATCAGTTGCACGGCCATCATCTCCGGGACTCTGGGACCCCTCATCGTATACGCGCCCGGCAAGCTCTTCAGCTCTGCAAGCCTGGTCTTACTGGTGGCGACAGTTCTGATCGTGGTGGGGATTTACATGTATGGAAAAGCCGGGGCGAACAAGGAACGGGAAACCGCCGGTACGAATGAGAAGCAGATTGTGAAGGGATCCTTTCGCCTGGGCCTCACGATTTGCCTGGTTTGTGGCGTGCTGGGCACCGCTTTTGTCTACGGAGGGAAGTCAAGCACCGCGCTGGTGGAAGCCGCGAAGGCTCAAGGTGCCTCACCCACGCTGGCGTTTTACGTCGCCTTCGTGGTCACTTTTAATGCGGGCGCCATACCCGGAGTTCTTTATTCGCTTTACAAGCTCCGGAAAAATGGGACGGGGTCGAATTTCCTCACCAGCAACGCGTTCTTGTGGAACTTAGGCATGGCCACCGCTATGGGCCTTCTGTGGTATGGCGGTCTGTTACTTTATGGCATGGCTTCTGAGGAGCTGGGCAAGTTGGGCGCCTCCATTGCGTTTGCCTTATTTTCCAGCGGCACGATCCTGTTTGCGAACCTGTTTGGGTGGCTTGCCGGAGAGTGGAAGGGAGCAAGCCGCGAAACCATACAGGGGTTTCTTAAGGGCATGGTGTTCATCGTCGGCGCGATCCTCATCATCGCCTTTGGAATAAATACCCAATAGCGTGGTGACCAGATCCGCCAGCAATTTGACCCACGACGCAAAAGGGGGCTCAGGTGACAAATTATCAAATGCTGATCGGTGGAAAATGGGTGAGTGGCGGGGAAAACATGCAAGTGTTGAATCCCGCCAACGAGCAGGTGCTGGGGACGGTTCCGGCAGCCTCGGCGGAGGATGCTCAACGGGCACTGGAAGCAGCCGTTGCGGCACAGCGCGGCTGGTCTCGATTGACGGGCGTTGAGCGCGGAAATGTCTTGCGGCGCTGGGCAGACCTTGTGGATAAGCACAAGCCCCGATTAGCTGAAATTCTTTCTCAGGAAGAAGGCAAGCCCCTTGCGGAAGCACTGGGCGAAATCGATTTCGGACGGAGTTGGCTGAGTTATTATGCGGAGTTTGATCGCCGCATCGAAGGCGATATTATTCCTGCGGACAAACCCAACGAACAGCTTTGGATTCTGCCTCAGCCCGTCGGGGTGGTGGTGGGGATTATCCCCTGGAATTATCCCTCCGCCCTCACCCTCCGCAAAGCGGCGCCCGCTCTTATCGCCGGAAACGCGCTCGTGCTCAAGCCGCATGAGGACACTCCCCTGTCGGCGCTCGAATTGGCCAAACTCGCCCAGGAGGCGGGGGTTCCCGATGGAGTCTTCAACGTGGTTACAGGCGCCGGTGAGATCGTCGGTGAGGCTCTGGTGAAAAGTCCCATCCCTCGCCTAGTCACCTTTACCGGGAGTGTGGAAACGGGCAAGCGCATTCTGCACGTCGCTGCTGAAACGGTGAAGGTCGTTTCGCTCGAGATGGGAGGCAAAGCTCCTTTTATCGTGATGGATGACGCCGACTTGGAATCGGCGGTCAAGACGGCGGTATTCTCCCGCTTTCTCAACTGCGGCCAGGTGTGCATCTGCAACGAGCGGACCTATGTGCACAAGCGCATCGCCGATAAATTCCTTTCTCGTTTCCTCGAAGAGGTAAAGCAATTGAAGGTCGGCAATCCACTTGCGCCGGGCGTCCAATTGGGCCCCAAGGTCAACCGGCAGGAATTGGAAAAGGTCGAACGTTTCGTGGAAGAAGCCCGAAAGGGCGGAGCGGAAGTCGCGGTGGGCGGGAAACGGCCGGGCGGCGACAATTTCAAGAGCGGCTATTGGTATGAACCGACGGTCATCACCCACGTTCGCCAGGATATGAACATTATGCGGGAAGAAGTGTTCGGGCCGGTAATTCCCATCATGGAATTTAGTGACTTCGAAGAAGGGTTAAAGCTCGCAAATGACTCCCGCTTTGGCCTTGCCGCCTACCTATTTACCAACGACATGAATCGCATCCTGCGCGCGGTCCGCGACATGGAGTGCGGCGAGCTTTACATAAACCGCGGTCCGGGGGAGTCAATCCATGGATTCCACACGGGCTGGAAGCAGAGTGGCATCGGCGGCGATGACGGCAAGTATGGTCTTGACCACTACCTTCAGAGGAAAACGGTATACATCCGGTACCAAGGGTGAATGAAATGTCAAATGCAAAGCCGATCGATCTGGCATACAACTTAGACCCAACCACTCCCGTCTACCCGAATGATCCCCCTGTGGCCGTCCAGATTCTCGAATCCACGCGCTACACCCGCACGGATGGGCGACCTAGTTTGAACTGCAGCAAAATTACGGCGGGAATCCATTGTGGGACCCACATGGACGCGCCTTTTCATTTCTTCGAAAATGGCATCACCATCGACCAGGTTCCGTTGGAGGTATGCGTCGGTCAGGCACTCATGATTGATGTGAGGAATACTCTCGTCAATGGGATGATCGAGGTTCAGCACCTCAAGCCTCAGGAAGCCAGGATTCGGGAACTCCATAGGATTGTCCTTCATACCGGTTGGTACCGCCAATGGGGGAAGCCGGAGTTTTTCACCAGCCACCCCGTATTTACCCCTAAAGCCGCTCAGTTTTTGGTCGATTGCGGGGTCCGCCTGGTGGCTGTCGATTTTCCTTCGGTCGACCGCGCACCTTTCCCGGTTCATATTGCCCTCTTAAGTAAAGGCATCATCATCGTCGAGAATTTGACCAATCTTGCCGCCGTCAAGAATGAAGTTTTCAATTTGGTAGTTCTTCCTTTGAAATTTACGGGCCGGGATGGTTCACCGGTTCGCGCCATAGCTCTGGAGGATTAACGTAAGCCATGCCCAGTTTTAACGCCGCCCAATTAGCAACTCTTGCCGCGAACATTCTTCAAGCGGCAGGAGCGACGCCCGGGGAGTCGCGAATCGTGGCAGGCGCTCTCGTCGACGCCAACCTGGAAGGACACGATTCGCACGGCGTGGTGCGCGTTCCCGAATACGTGGTGTGGATGGAAGAGAAGCTCATTAATATTGGCGCGCGCCTGGAAGTCGTCAAGGAGACCGAAGCCTTTGCGGTAATGGACGGCCACTGGGGCTGGGGGCAAGTGGTGGGCAGGCAGGCCATGGAACACGGCATCAAGAAGGCCAGGCGCGCCGGCTCGGTGACCATTTCCGTAAGCCAGTGCTGCCACCTCGGTCGCATTGGAGACTATCCGCTGATGGCCGCACGTGCCGGGTTGGTCGCGATAATGTTTGTGAATACCCATGGAGGCGGAAAATTGGTGGCGCCTTGGGGTGGGCGCGAGCGCCGGCTTTCCGCGAATCCCATTGCCATTGCCATTCCTCGACGATCGAATCCTCCGATCCTGGTGGATATTTCCACCTGCGCCATAGCCGGCGGGAAGGTCACGATTGCGCACAACAGTGGAAAATCAGTTCCCCCCGGTTGTCTCCTGGATTCAGAGGGTCGCCCCAGCACCAACCCGGCGGATTTCATCGGTCCCCCAGAAGGCGCACTGCTTCCTTTCGCGGGGCACAAGGGATTTGCTCTAAGCCTGGCCACCGATATCCTGGCCGGCGCAATTTCCGGCGCTGGCTGCAGCCGGCCAACAGCCAAGAGAGTGGGAAACAGCTTTACGGCTACGCTGCTGGACCCCGCTCAGTTCCGCGCAGCAGTGGACTTCGACCTGGACGTTGATCAGTTGGTGGACTACGTTAAAAGCAGTAAGTTGGCAGAAGGATTTAGCGAAATTCTTATTCCCGGCGAACCCGAGCGGAAAGAGCGCGAACGGCGAGAAAGGGATGGAATTTTCGTGGACGACGAGACCTGGCGCCAAATCCGGGAGACCGCGGAACGCTATGGCGTGAAGGGTGCTTGACTTCAGGCAAGCGTCTCGCAGGGGTGCCCCTACGAAGGAGAGAATAAGCGATGAAGGCTTTGGTTCTGGAAGATGTCGCAAGATTTGAAGTTCGAGAGATTCCGGCGCCGGTCATGGGAGCGCGGGACGTCTTGATTCGCATTGGCTCCGTGGGCATTTGCGGCACCGATCTGCACATTTTCCACGGCCTCGCGAATTACCATCGCGATCAAAACGGCCGCCAGATTCCCTTAAAGGAATCGCCCCAGATCCTTGGACACGAGTTCTATGGAACCGTGGAAGCGGTGGGGAAGGAAGTTACCAAGTGCAAACCCGGGGACAAGGTGATTGCCGACCAGGTCCTGAATTGCCACAGCAAGGGCCGGGCGCCGCTTTGTGAGTATTGCGATACAGGCGACTCGCACCAATGCGCTTATCTAGAAGAGTTGGGAATCACCGGAACGCCGGGGGCTTTCGCCGAGTTGGTGAGTATCCCCGAACCCAACGTGGTGGTGATGCCCGCGGATGTATCGGTGACGAAAGGGGCCGTCATTGAGCCCCTGGCGTGCGTTCTCCACGCCAGCGACCGCATGGAGCGAAGCAAAAATCGCTATGACTTTGAGGGCCGGCATCGCATCAGGAACATCTTGATTACCGGCGCCGGGCCCAGCGGGCTCTTGTTCATCCAATACCTCCGCAACATCAAACGATTCGATGGCGAGATTTTTGTGGCCGACATGCGGGCGAGCCGGCTGGCCCTGGCCGAGAAACTCGGCGGCACGCCCTTGGACGTGCGGGCCGACAATGTGGTTGCCGAAATCAAAAAGCGTACCAACGGGGAAATGATCCATTATCTGATCGAGGCGTCAGGGGCCGGGCCGGTATTTGACCTTATTCATTTGGTGATTCGTCATCAGGCAACGTTTCTTTTTTACGGCTCCGGACATGCCGGAAGGGACGTTGGATGCATGGTTCCGTTTCAGTTTATGGAGATCAATATGGTAACCAGTTGTGGCGCTTCGGGCGGATTCGATCCGGATGGAACCCCCGTCGTTTATCGTCGTTCCATGGAGTATTTGCGAGAGGGACGCATTGATGCGGAATCCCTGATTAGCCACCGGTATGCAAAGCTTTCCGACCTTCAGAAGGCATTCAATGTGGACGCCACAAGCGAGGATTTCATCAAAGGAGCGTGGGTAAACGATACGGTTTTGTAATTTTCGTCCTCAGCGCGTAGCCACGGTCAACGATTTCTTGACCGTGGGCTTTTCTCACGCCCGGTGTGACCGTCGTTACCGGCCGAAGTCGCGGAGACAATCCAGGGGTCGTTCGGCATCGAAGGAAGAACCCACGGTCACAAAAGCGGTGACCGCGGCTACCCGCTCGATTTCATGTTTTGGCCCTCCGGAAAGCATCGATTCGGCTGGTATCTCGAACCGGGGTACGAGTACGACTTTGGGCGAGGGCATGAGCAATCGCTGGGCATAAGCGGCGGTCTGCTGATCGCCATCCCTTGACCGAACGGCGGCTTGGGCGTGAGTTGGGACTATGCAACGGTGGCGAGCCCTTTCTTTTCGACTAGCGACAGCAGCTTGAGCGAGGCCCCAGAAGGCCGCTTTTCGCCGCGCTCCCACTTACTGACCAGACTACTCGTCACGTTCAGGTAGTTGGCGAAAACGCTTTGGCTGACGTGTTCTCTCTCCCGGATCGCCTTGATCTCTTGCGGCTTCAAGGGCCGGATGGGTGTAAGGCAGGCATCGTCGAAACGCCGCATCGTCTGTTTGTCGATGGCCCCAACATTGTGCAAGGCCTCCATGGTTTCATGGATGGCCGCCATCGCATCACTTCGATACTTTTTGCTCATTCGCTTTTCACCTCCGGAAAACCGCCTCTCTTCAACAGCTCTCCGAGTTGCTGCTCCGTCAACGCCAGGACGTGCTTCGCGGCTTCCTTGAACTGTTCTTCCTCATTTTTGTCGATGTTCGCACGTTGGCTTTTGGAGAACCCGTACACGAAAAATGCCCTGGCTCTGCTTCCTTTTCGGCATCTGTAGCTCACTCGCCCTTTTTTCGAAAATAAAGTTCTCGCAGCTTCTTGTCTGCTAAAACTCCCACGGCGGCACGCCACTCATGATTGACACTGTACATCCAATGTCAAGAGTTCGGGAAGCCGGCGGTGCAGGCGATCGAGGTTCAGCGGGTAGCCAGGGTCAATGATTTCTTGACCGTGGGCTTTTCTCACGCCCGGTGTGACCATCGTTACTGGCCGAAGTCGCGGAGACAATCCAGGGGTCGTTCGGCATCGAAGGAAGAACCCACGGTTACAAAAGCGGTGACCGTCGCTACCCGCTCATCCTGGTTTCCAGGTGCGTTTTCGAGGGGGAATCAGCAGGCGAACGTAGACACCATATCCGGGTTTGGCGACTATGCGACCACGTGACAAGGAGTCGGTCAACCCTCGCGGACTTACGGAGGACCTTCCTGTTATAATAATGCCGAAACCGGGGGCAGATCCGTGGCACGGATCAGGAAAGCGTTTGTTCAAAAACTCGTGTCCCATATCAATAGGAAGAATTGGTGGCACGTCCCGCCCCTAGACCCCCGTGCCTACCAAAAACGTGGGAAGTTTCTTGCATCTAGTTTTGGCGAGGCAGAATTTTATGGCAGGCCGCTCGACGAGCCCCAAAGGGTCAAGATTGCAAACCCCCTAATTGGCGACGACGAAACCATTTGTCTTTCTCTCTTCGGCAAGGTCATATCAGTGCCTGAACCTGAGCGACGAAGTTTCCTAACAGAAAGGTTAGCCCTCGATGCAGGGATGAAGAAATCTGCCCTCGATCTTGGCTATGACTCCATTCTGCTCATGACCCCTAAAGGGTTTGCCAACTACAGGGCTACAGGGGAAATTCCGCGGAGTTTGGAGTTGAATATTCTTGAGCCGTAGTGCACGACATTCCTGTTTCATTGAATCCAGGAAGACCTACATTAATGCCCCGAATCAAGTGTAGCGCTGCGCTTAGGTCTTGAATCGTTCGCCGGGGCGGTAGGTGCGGCGGGCTTGGGCCTTGCGGTCGGCGCTCCAGGCAAATCGCGGTCGCTCGACAGTGACGGAGAGAGGCAGTTCCTGACAGCGCTTACGAATGGTGTCATGCTCAGTGGGTTGGAGACCCAGTCCGTCCGCAACGATTTCGTCGATTTTTTCCAGGATTGCAATAACGCGCTGCTGGGTCTTCTCCAGATCACCCGCGAAGCCGCGAACCTTGCCTGCAATGGCGGCCCGCACGCTCGCTTCCGCCGGCAGCGGGAGGTTCTCCATGTCCTCAACTTCAAATTCATCCTTGTCAGTAGCGAGCAGAGCCACGCGGGCCAGCGTCAGGACATCGCGCGATGGCGCAGACAAAACGATGGCTCCCACGCCCAGCGACTTGCCGGTAATCTGTGCAGCGGCCAACTCTTCCCGGTCGAGACTTCCAGATTTCTCCGATGCCTTTAATCCCAAGAATCCGGCTTTTTCGAATCTAGTTATTTCTGCAACGGCCTCCAAATAGGCCTCGGTCTCATTCTCCTTCACTGAGCCTGAGAGTTCGGTTGCCTCGTAGGCAAGGTTATGAAGTGCCTGCGCGGACTTAGGCGTCATGTCAGGCATGCGAAGCGCATTGATGGCGCGGGGAAACCAGTGAGTTCTCCTCCTCAACAGAATAGCGGACCGAAGGGTCAGAAAGGAATAGTATCGCGATACTCGCGAATTGATAATCGCAGCGAGGCAATAAGCGCTGCACTTCTTGGGGACAGCTATGATCGTACTGTTGTTTGCGACGATTTGCAGGGGATCAATTACCGCGGCTGCGAGAGTTACATAAATTTCAGGCATAAGGCAGCAAAAGGTGTCGCTCGGCGACCCGGTAGCGAGCTTGTTCAAGGTTTTGTAGTCGTACCGGCCCATTCCAGTGGTATCAGCAAGGCCCGAATTCTCTTTGTAGAATTCAAGGTCATCCCAAATCGAACTGTCTTCCGCGGTTTGAATCCTGGATAGGTCCGCGAATTCATCGGTTGCTTGGGTAGCCTGAAAAGTGGCCACATGTTGGCCTTTGAGGAACGGAACTTCGCTGGCTTTGGCGCTGGAGCCATCAACCATTCGCAGGAATGTCTGGTTATTGCCAGCTTTAACTGCGAACGTAACGCGGGCGACATCCGCTTGCTCAAAACTTCTCCGGGCATTCAGTTTCTCAAGGATGGGCACATCTCGCTCTGCGACCTCAAGGCACCAGTCGCCCAGAGCGCTTAATTGTGACCATGTCTCGCTGGGCAGCACTGACGTTTTTCGGGCCAGAAAGGTTTCGTCATGCGTGCACTTCTCGACCTCTTCCACGCTCATCAGGCCTTGAACCAATCGGATTTTGTGACCCTCGCCCCGTTGGCGATTGCGAACGAAGATGAGCATGGGGACGATGTCGGCGCCAGGAAACACCTTTTTGGCGCACCACTCCAGGGAAACGAGTTCAATGATTTCGTAATCCCTGAGAGTGTTCCGCAAGTACGCTGCCCACTGGCTGTTGGCGATCCCTATGGGGGCGACCATTCCGATCACGCCATCTTCTTTCGTGAAGTACTTCGTAGCGGCATAGAGGAAGTATACGGAAAGGTCGGTGTTGCGAACGGCGAGGGTGGGGAATTGTTCATTCAGCACCTCGCGATCCTGCTGTGGGAGTCTTTCATTGCGCACGAAGGGGGGATTCCCAACTACATAATCAAACGCCTCCGTTTTTTCTGCCTCCTCGGAGCTCGCTACATCCTCGTTATCCCCGATTTCGCGGGCGGCCGAAGGGCCCAACATGAGCGAATTTTGGAGCACCACATCCATGGGCTTAATGACAAAGGAGGGGTCGGACTCCTTGGCTTTCAGGTAGAGATCCAATAACCCGAAGAGCAAGCTCAAGTGCGAAAGGAAGACCGAGAAGGGGTTGATGTCCTGGCCGCGCAGGCACTTCCTGACCAATTCAATCCTGTTTTCAGGCGAGAGATTCTCGCCTGCCTTGAGTAAGGGCAGTGCAGCACGAACCCCAAAGGTGAATGAGCCGCATGCTGGGTCCAGAATGCGCTTCTCCATGATCGCGGGATCGGCCGCAATCCCGGTTCTGGCCAGGATGTAATCCACAACCGCGACAGGGGTGTAATATTCACCCAGGCGGCGCCGCTCGATGCGAGGGCGGAAGTACTGATACATCGAGCCCAGCAAATCACGGTTCATTGCGCGGAAACTGAAGGCGTTCAGACGGAAGAGAATCCTCTCTAGAATGTCGTGCAACAACCCATTCTCCTGTCCAAACCAATCGAACACCGAGGATTCAAACAAGCTGGAGTAGACATGGGCCACATCCTTGAAGGCTACATCTAACAGGTCCTGATAGTTTCCCTTGATGTTCTGAACAAAATCACGCCAAACCGCAATGCCGGAATTCGAGATTTTCCGCGTGGTAAGCCCGACATCTTCGCAAATCCGCACGAAGATCAGTCGGCTGAGGGCCACGTATGCCGTGTTAGTGCAAAAAATGTCCTCAAAGTGGTCCTCTTGTTGAGTACCGGCGTACGTCTGATCATGCTTGAAGCGCTCATAGTCGTCCTCGAATAACTGAAAGGCCAAACGGTGTTTGGCGCGAATTGTCCGGCGCTGGTAGAGAAGCTTCTGCCGTGTTTTCACGGCTCCCGAACCAATGTTGTCGAGCCGGTAGTCAATCTTGGCGACCTGTGACTTGGCCTGCTCATACTCCTCCCGAAGCCAGCGAAAATGCGAAAGGCAATACGGTCTCAGCCTTTCGATAGCAGTAGAGAAGACCGTTTGCAATTGGTCAAGAGTTCCAGCCGTTAGCGGGATGTGGCCGCTTTTTAGCTTGCCCTCACGGAACGCCACAAACTGGCGCCGCTCCATTGAGGCAGCGTAGCTGATAACGTGCATCCGCTCGCGGAACGCGACATCGGTGAGCGGGAATCGATCCCCGGACCTGGGGTCGGTTAAATGTTCCGGTTCAATGTGGAGAGTCTCGACAAGCTGGCCGTCCAGGTCGCAAACGTAGAACGTGCGCGGGGCACAGAGAACGACGTAAAAGGTTTCAGGGCCGATATAGCCGTGCTCAAGGATTTGATCTCGCCATATTTTCGCCCTCTCACCCTCATCCCGAATCGCCCGATCTTCAATCTTCGCCTCGGCCACGGCCCATTCGGACCCATCCTCCCGGGAGTTGAGTCGGATATCCGGAATTCCGTGTTTTCCTGATTTGTTTATGACTCGCTGTGAGGGGGGATAACCTAACAGGCCACCAAACACTTGCGTTGCCAGCGGAGTGTAAAAACCGATCTCGCTCAGCGTGCCGGGGGCAGTTTCAGCCAAAAACTTCTTCAGGGACATAGGAAATCACTGACGACATATTACGGATTAGAAAGACTGCCAGCAAGACAAAGTTTTCCCTAACCTAAACAGTATACCTACTTGGGGGCAAGCGTAAGAACCCTTAGCGATGATCGGGCAGAGTTAATCCGAGGATCTGCATGGAAGAGGGGGCGCTCGGAAACAGCACGGAGGTATTTGGCTCCGAGCCGAATTCCTGCGAGGCCTTCTCTTATTGCCCGGCGATAAACAGGTCGAAATTCCGATTCTACGAGCCGCAAAGCAAAGCAAGCTGCGCTTACCTTTGCGCTAGAGGCCCCGGCAGGGTCCGAAAGGATGTTTTGCCAAGAATGTCGCTTTGGCAGTTTGAGAGCTAGACGCCAAAAGCTTTTCTCTTCCCGGCAGGAACAATTTCAGACTTTTTGTCGTAGTCAATTAATTATGGATACGACATCATTATTTACTTGACAAATACGATACGGTTTGATACACTTGCTGGTAGGCCAGTCCCGACTGGCGGAAAGACCGCGGCCCTATCCAAGGGTCGGCGGAATCCATACTTAAAGGCAGCGGTTAGTGCCTAGTGGTTAGTGGCTAGCGAAGGCCGCCAGCACTGGCTAGTGCCGAGTGGCTAGCGGTTAGTGGCCAGCGAAAGGCACCGGAACCAAGGTCCTGCAAGCAAGCCCCCTCTCGCCACCTTCCACTAACCACTAGCCACTGCCCTTTGGAGGTTTCAATGTCTCTCAATACCGAACCGCAAGTGATCCCAGAGAATGGGAACGAGCAGAAAGTGGACGCCCCCAGCGCGCCCGAGGCAACGACCCCGCAGCCCGAAGTCACCCCCGCCGTGGCCGACTTTCGCCAGGGAATCCTGACCGAGTCGCGGTACGAAATTCTGCTGGCGCTGGGGGAAGACCCGAAAGACTACCAGCGGATGATGGAGTCCCTACTGGAGGACTTGCAACCCCGCCGGGGTTTGGAGACCCACCTGGTGGAGCAGATGGGCGAAACGTTCTGGCGGATGCGGCGCGCCCAGCGCATGCGGGACGGGCTGGCGCTGAAGAGCATTCAAAGGAAAGTGCAAGGTGAGGAGAGGGTGGCGACGATGCAGGCCTCGAAAGTCTTCGAAGCTCTGGAACCGTTTGAGCGCCTCGAGGAAGCGCTGTCGCGCCGAGGTGAGGGTCCGACGCCGGCGGAAATCGATGAATTTGTGAAGACCCGCAAGGGTGACTCTTCCCAAGAAATGCAGGAATTCATCACGCTGCTGAAGTCGCTGAAGGAGCCGATGGAGGAGCCGGAGCGAAAGGACGCTCGCCGGGAAGCCCGGAAACAGTTCGCCCGGCTGAAGCAACCCTACGAGAACCTTGCCTGGCAGTATGGGCGCAAGTGCGAGAGAGTTCAATCTTCGGAAAATCTGGCTGCGCTGATGGCTCCGCAGGATCAGGCTAGCGTGCATCTGCAAAGAATCGAAGACTCCGAGCTACGCCGGATGTGGCGCCTTATCAACGCCTTCGAGAAGGTCCGGCAGGGGGTACTGCAAAAAAAGGAAATCAAAAATAAATCGATCAAAGCCGCTATATGTATGAAAACAAAAGAATCTCGGGCATAATGCCCGTGAAAAAGTCGGACATTTATGTATAAGATTCGGACATTTACGTCTAAACGACACGATGCTTGCAGAAAAAAACGGCTTTGCGACAACGGATTGCCAGTCCAATTTGCTCTTTCAATGCCTTTTATGTGCAAAATGCAACTCACGCAGAAACCAGTTGCGTGGACCTTTGAAAGGGAGCAATATAGTGCAGGCAGGCGAAAGCTGTGGTGCGGTTTTTCGCTGGACGGGAAGTTCGTTCAAGCGGTATTAAGGAAAGCTCCCTGCCAGGCGACGCAAAGCTTGATGCAGGCGAGTGCGCGCCAAGACGAACGGATTCGGGACCTCGAGCAGCTAGCCCTTTCATCCTCCCCGATTTGGAGAATATCATTGGAGCCAGCCTCCCAGCTCTTCCCAAGTTTTGAGCTTACGGTCGATAAGTTTCATGATCATTGCGGGGTTTTTGGGGTCTATGGACACCCAGAAGCCGCCAAGCTCGCCTATCTCGGACTTTATGCCCTACAACACCGCGGCCAGGAAAGCGCGGGCATTGCCTCTTCCGATGGCGACAATTTGATCTGCAAGAAGGGCATGGGGCATGTGGAAGAAATCTTCCCGAAAGATGTTATTGAGAGCTTGCCGGGAAGGCATGCCATCGGCCACACGCGCTATTCCACTGCCGGTGATACCGACCTGAGAAATGCCCAGCCCCTGAAAGTGAGCTGCCACAAAGGTCAGGTGGCGCTTGCGCACAACGGTAACCTGGTGAATGCCACGGCGATCCGCAAGGAATTGGAGGCGCGTGGCGATATTTTCCAAACCACCAGCGACACGGAAGTCATCCTGCACTTCTTCGCCCGCTCGCGACAGGCAGGCATTCCCGAAGCCGTCGCCGAAGCGCTCGACAAGGTCGTGGGGGCTTATTCCCTCGTCATGCTTTTCAAGGACGCGATTTACGGCATTCGCGACCCGCGGGGCTTCCGCCCGCTGAGCTTGGGAAAACTGGATGGCGCTTACGTCCTGGCATCGGAGACTTGCGCCTTCGACTTGATTGACGCCCAGTACATCCGCGACGTGGAACCGGGCGAGATGGTGATTCTTGACAGCCGGGGCGTGACGTCACTAAAGTTCGCTCCGCCTGCTCATCCTGCGCAGTGCGTTTTCGAGCATGTCTACTTTTCCCGTCCGGATAGCATAGTGTTTGGCCGCTCGGTTCAGCAGAGCCGCGAAATGCTGGGCCGCTACCTGGCGCGCGAGCATCCAGTGGAAGCCGACGTGGTGGTTCCCGTCCCCGACTCGGGCGTTCCCGCCGCCACGGGGTTTTCCGAGGAATCCGGCATCCCCTTCAAGATTGGCCTGATCCGCAATCACTACGTGGGCCGCACGTTTATCGAGCCCACCCAGGCCATCCGCGACTTCGGCGTGAAGCTGAAGCTCAACCCGGTGCGCAGCTTGCTGGAAGGGAAGCGGGTGGTGCTGGTTGACGATTCCATTGTGCGTGGAACAACCAGTCGCAAGATAGTACGCATCGTAAGAGAGGCGGGCGCTCGCGAGGTGCACATGCGGATTAGCTGTCCGCCCACGGTGTCTCCCTGCTTTTACGGCATCGATACGCCGACGCGGAAGGAACTGATTGCGGCCACGCATTCGCTCCCGGAGATTCGCGAATTCCTGGGTGCGGATACCCTGGGGTACCTCTCGATCGATGGGTTGCGTCGCGCCGTCGGGGATACTCAAGGCCATTTCTGTAATGCGTGTTATACCAACGAGTACCCTACCGCTATTCAGGAACCGCTTATCGCCATACGTAATCGAGAGTGAAACGAATGGAAACACTCGAACCCAAGCCAGAAGAATCGTCTGTCCCGGAGCCGGCTGTCGAAAGCAAGCCCGTTAAGCCGGAACGCCAGGAGACCGTGTGGGACACTCTCCGCTCATTGCTGATCGTGCTGGCGGGGGTTCTTTGCATTCGCACCTTTGTGGCGGAGGCCACCGTCATCCCCACCGGGTCTATGGAGTCAACGATCCTGGTCGGCGACCACGTTTTCCTGAATAAACTGCTCTACGGTCCCCGCTTGCCTTACACTTCGCTGCGCATGCCGCCGCTCAAAGAAGTTCATCGGCAGGATATCGTGGCCTTTCGGTATCCCGTCAACCCTTCCGTCATGTTCGTCAAGCGTGTGATCGGTGTGGGTGGGGATGTGGTGAAGATCGAAAACAAGAGGGTCTACCTCAACGGCAAGCCGCTGTTTGAGCCCTACGTGCAGTACCTGGCCTTGCCCAATCAGCCTTTGCGCGATGACTTTCCTCCCAGCCTGAGCTTGCTGGAAACCTTCCCCGCCTATCTGGGACTTGATCCTGCATGGGCCCGTAGAATGCCCAGCTTCATTCAAAATGACGGATTGCACGTGCCGCCCGGTTATCTGTTCGCCATGGGTGATAACCGCGACAATTCTCTCGACAGCCGCTTTTGGGGTTTCGTCCCACTCGAGAACGTGGTGGGTGAGCCGCTGTTTGTTTACTGGTCTTACGACGCGCCCAATCCCAAGGACTGGCAAGCCGATAGCTTGGCGGAACGGCTGAAGTTCGACGGCTCAATCATTTGGAACTTCCTCACGCGCACGCGCTGGTCAAGAACCGGACAGACGTTTTAAGAGCAGTGGCTAGCAAGAGCAGTGGTTAGTGGCTAGGGGATAGTGGTTAGTGACTAGCCACTCGCGTCCTAAGTCAGAAGTCTGTTGATGATCTCAGCCCGCGGAGCGGGCGTAAGAACGTAGCCCATGGCGTAAGCCATGGGTGAGCGAGCGCACCCCCACAATCAACCTCAGTTGAACCCTTTTCTTTGGTGTATACTCCCGCCGGGGAGGCTTCAATGAAATGTTCTTTCTTCATCCTTGCTGCGGTTTTAATCGCCACTCCACCTGCGCCGGATCAGAACAAGAAACCGTGGACCGATTGGTTCCCGGCATCAAATACACATTCCAGAAATAAACCTGAAGATCAGCACGAACGGACTGATTTCTCTTACCGGTGGAGGCTTTCAGATATTTGCTCCGGCAAAGATTGTTCGATTAAGCTGCAATTGCGTAACAACTCTGACCGCCGTGAGTCGGTTAATTACACCATCTCCGTCGAACAACATAATGGCCAGATAGCCCTCACCAAGGATCATCGGAATTTCGACCCCAACGAGACTCAGGATATTCCCATTGATTCTTATGGTAAGGAGTTACTGGGCGTGAAAATTGAATGACCTGCTAGTCCTTTTGGAAATGTGGGATATTTGCGGGTTGAATATGGCATTTTTCGTTCCGCGTGCTACGCCCTAGAATCATCCCGTTGTGTCCGGCGGTGTGTGCTATTATTTTTTACCGTCGCTTGCAACCCTCTATGCGCTATCGTGACGCCGGCGTCGATATCGACGCCGCAAGCCAAGCTAAAGCTCGCATCAAGCAGTTGGCACGCAGCACCTTCAGCTCCCGCGTTTTGCGCGAGGTCGGCGCTTTCGGTGGATTTTTCTCTTTGCAGGGACTTCCGCGTGACGCCGTGCTGGTGTCCAGCGTGGATGGCGTCGGCACCAAACTGAAGCTCGCCTTCGCCCTTAATCGCCACAACACCGTGGGCGCGGACTTGGTAAACCACTGCGTCAATGATATCGCTGTGCACGGCGCGGCGCCGCTCTTTTTCCTTGATTATCTGGCCACCGGGAAGATAGACCCCAGGGTGGTGACCGAAGTCGTCAAAGGCCTTGCCGCCGCCTGCCGCAAGGTGGGCTGCGCGCTGGTGGGCGGCGAGACCGCGGAAATGCCGGGCTTCTACCCCGACGATGAATACGATTTGGCCGGCTGCATCGTGGGCTGGGTCAAACGCAGCCGAATTATTGACGGCAGTGGCATCCGGCCGGGGGACGCGATACTCGGATTGCCTTCACTCGGTCTGCACACCAATGGATACTCGCTGGCGCGCAAGGTTCTGCTGGAACAGGACAAAATGTCCTTGGCCGAGACTCCCCCCGGACTCGCGCGGCCCCTTAGCCAAGAGCTGCTCGCCCCCCACCGCTGCTATTGGCCCACCGTCCATCCGATCCTCGAACGCGGCTGGTTGAAAGGCTTGGTACACATCACCGGCGGCGGCATTACGGACAACACTCCGCGAATCCTTCCGGCTGGCACCCAGGCGGAAGTTGACTTGGGAAGTTGGCCCGTGCTGCCCATTTTCGAATTGATAGCTCAACGGGGCAACGTGCCGCCCGACGATATGTTGCGAACCTTCAACATGGGCGTGGGCATGCTCCTCATCGTGTCACCACGCGACCTCCCGAAAGTTACTTCCGCCCTGAAAAAACGCCGAGAGGAATTCTGGAATATCGGCCGCATCATCCACGGCCGGCCCAGCGTCAAGTACCTGCACGGATGATCCCTGGTTATTCCGCCCCGCCCCTCCAAATCCGGCGTGAGAAATCCGGGTTATGGCAACGCTAATGCGCCACCACTGAAATCGCCGCAAACTCGAGTCCTGGGTGGCCGGCGCGAGCTTCAACCAACCGGTTCATATCGCTCCAAATCTTCTGGATTTCGGGTGGCGCCGCATCGGGAATGCGCGCGTCACGCTAAGTGAATATCTTGATGTTTCGTCGATGTGTCATGAATTCCTCATCTTACTAAACTTTGGAGGGATTGGAGAAGCCCGTCACCGAATCGATCTTTCCGTCCGACTTGAACACGAAGACGTTTGTTCCAGACATCCGCTCTTTCGCGTCGCTGTCCACCGCGACCCAATCGGCGAGTACCACACCCTGGCAATGCCGGATTTCACCTTTCCGCTGAAGCCGAATTCCCGGCATAAACCGCTGCGCAGCGCTCGTATGGGCTTTCAGGTCGGCTAACCCCTCAAGCAGGCTGAAGCGGTCATGGAACTGAATCTCGGGGGTAACGATCTTCGCGAGCAACTCTTCGCGTGATTTGTCGTCCGGGATGGCCCAAGCACGGAACCATGCATCCACCGCGATCGCGGCGTCGGCATACACTTCGTTCGCGACAACGTTGCTGAATAAGGAGAGCTGGAAGCGCCACCCTTGCACGTGCTCATCGCGCGGACCGGCTTCTGCGAATTCATGGAGCAGATGGAGCCGCGTTCCGGCTTCGTCGGGTTCAAGTCGGATCGTAACGCGCGAGCTTCCCGGCGGTATCGGTTTGCCGCTCGCGAAACCGTAAGTAAAGGTGATGGACTCAGGATGGCGCACCTGCAAAACCTCGCCCACTGTTTCTATCCCGTTGGGATGGCGGATGTACACCTTGCCTCCTGGCTTTGCATCGATGGTTGAGCCGGTGCCCCACCAACTCGCCCATCGCGCACTATCGGTAAAGAATCGAAAAACCGTCTCCGGCTTTGCCTTGATCACAACGGTTCGGTCCAGGTGGTATGGCAGTTCCGGCATAGATCCTCCTTGGTCTCATCTTTTCTCGCGCCGTTTGCGCGGTTTGGGGCCGCGGCGCGATTCCTCCAACTCCGCAGCCAACTTAAGTTTCCATAACGCGTCATCCCACATGCCCTCAAGAATCTCCCCTACCGGCCCCAGCGCTTCGCGCCGGGCACGGTAGAAGCGGTTCCGCTGCTGTGAGCGTGCCTCGATAAGGCCGGCTTTCAATAATGACCGTAGCTGTAGGGAAACGGCTCCGAACGTAACGTCCGGCATCGCTTGATGGATTGCTCCCGCGGCCCGTTCCTCCCGCCAAAGCAGGCGCAGAATCTCGCGCCGGCGTGGTGAGGCAATCGCATCGAGAACATTGGGTTCCATGAATAATAGTTTAGTTTAAACTAAAATAATTGTCAAGCACTTTTCCCTTTCAAACCTGTGGTGAGAATCGCGGGTGTGCCTCAATCCCGGTCTATTTCTGTGTGAGCGACTTCAGCTTGCGGGCGCAGTTCTCGTCGTGCGGTGCGATCTTGCAGGCCATTCCCAGATGCTGGCGTGCTTCGGGGAGAAGCCCCAGGTGTTCGTCAGCGACGGCTAATTGGAAATGACCCGTGTAACTTTCGGGCGACAACGCCAGTACCTGCTGGAAGCGCCGTCGCGCCTTCGCGTAATCCCCCTGCTCGAGCCAGTACTGGCCGATGGCCTCGGCGGCAGGAGCATACTCCGGATCCAGTTTGAGCACGGTGGCCCATTCGCGCAGGGCCTCTTGTGGCTTTTTTGCCTGGAGATAACACTCGCCCAGATGAAATCGCGCCAGCGTATCTTGGGGGTCTGATTTCAGAATCGACTGGAATTTGGGAAGGGCCACAGCGGTTTGCCCCTCCGTGAAGGCCACGAAGGCGCTCTGGTAAAGCTCGAACTCCGCGAAGCGGTCTTTGGGGTCGGGCCCGGATTTCTCGATTTTGCCGCGCGGTTCCGCCGCGAGGTAACCTAGGGATTCAAGCTGCGCCAGCGTCTCCGGCGATAGGCCAGCGGGAGTTGCGCGTTGGGTGGGAGCGTAACGAGTGAGCACTCTTGCCAACTGGTCCTGGAGTTCCGCCGCTACAGCAGCGTTCTTGGAAAGCAAATTCACCCTTTCGCGGGGATCGGCGTCGAGGTCGTAGAGTTCTGCCTTCGGAGCTTGAATGTATTTGTACTTCCCCACGCGCAGGGCGCGCAGCGGCGCCCAACGAAAAGCGTCGTGGGCGTAGAGGCTTTCGCTGTATACGGTGCTCGGCCGCGCGGATTCTCCCGCCTTGAGCGCGCCCAGTTGGCTTACGCCTTCGAATGAGGGGGGGGCAGGCACGCGCAGGTAATCCAAAATCGTCGGCGCCACGTCAATCAGCCCGACAGGAGAGGACGAAACTCGAAAATCGAAACTCGAAGTTCGCGCCGAATTTCCAATTTCGATTTTCGATTTTCGATTTTCGACCTTCGTGTCCGGCCAATGCACGATCAGCGGCACGTGCAAGGTGCTCTCGTAAATATAATAGCCGTGGTCGGTTTCCTGGTGGTCGCCCAGGCCCTCGCCGTGGTCGCCGAACACCACGACGAGAGACTTCTCCCACCACCCGCTCTTTATTAACTCCTGCTGGAAGCTGCCCATGACCTGGTCGACGTATTCGAGTTGGGCATCGTAGCGGGAGACTCCCTTCTGGCGCGCGATTTCCGCTGGGAGCATGTAAGGAAAGTGTAGATCAAAAAGGTGGACAAACACGAAAACGGGCTGACTGCGGTGGGCATCCAGCCATTGGCGCGCGGCACGCACCACCAAGGCGCCGTCCCGCCGCAGGGACCTCGCCAGAGGGTTGGTCACCCCGGTGGTTTCGAGGCCAAACGGGCTATCGTAATCATCGAAGCCTTGGTCCAACCCGTAGCGCTTATCCATGAATTCGCTGCCGATGAAAGCGCCGGTTTTGTAGCCGCGCGATTGCAGCACGGAAGCCAGTGTCACCACTCCGGCGGGAACCCGCTCGCCATTTTCTTCCACCTGATTCTCGAAGGGGTACGTGGAAGTGAACAGCGATGTGTGCGAAGGGAGCGTGAGCGGAACCTGCGCCTCGGCCTGAGTGAAGAGCGTGCCTCCTCGCGCGAACGAATCGATGTGGGGAGTGTGGATCTTGGTGTAGCCGTAGGCGCTCAGGTGGTCGGCGCGCAGGGTGTCAATGGAAATCAGGATGACGGGGGCCGGTGCCGTATCATCACCTGACGCGCGGGCATTCACGGGAGCGCATGTGGCCAGCATCAGACACAACAGGATGATGATTGGGTGCCCGATTTGCGGTCCGAGGCGCTCCATCGGACCATCGGACTCCGGAAATCGGAGATCAGATGATCCGGTGATCTGGCGATTGGCAACACCATCCGAATTTCCGCAAGGCGGGGCAAAGGGCAAGCAGTGGCTCATCTCGTCGCAAACAGTATATCTGATGGTGGTGAGCCAAAGGACGCTGCCTGCGGGTCATGGCCGTGGCAGCTTGGGGGCACTTTCCGGCTGGCTGTTACCTTGCGGGCCTTGTCATCGATCATTTATTCCACAACAGAAAATGTCAGGTTGAGTCTGAACGATATTCGCGACCGCATCTCCAATCAATCACGCCTTCACTAACTTGGTGACCGAAATAGTGTGCAATTTTGAACAGACAGGCCGGAGATTGGAATTATAGACTTTTTGTCATCCGGGATTCGCCCGCAAAAAGATGCTCTTTGCGGGACGGCCTTTCTTGGGGCGGAGTTACTCTACGCTTGGAGGTTTTGGGATGGCTGGCGAGCATAACTCACTTTCTCGCACGGATAATATGATTCAAGCCCCTTCATCGAATCAAAGGCGCTTCCAGCGATTCGGCGTAAAGCTTGCTTGTCGTGTTAAACCTCGAGGATCACGCAAGACCGCCGCACTGTCAGAAGAAGTTGAAACTACGGACGTTAGCGGCGGCGGGCTGTTTTTTTCGACATCGGTCGAGTGGAACCTCGGAACAGCCATCGAGTTTGAACTCGATCTCCCTGCTCATGCCGTACAAAGTCCGGTGAAGATTCGGTGCCAGGGCACCATCACCCGTCTCGTCCCGCAAGGAAATGGGCGAATGGGCATTGGGGCTACCATCGATTACTACAAAATTTCCCGATTACAGAAAGCAAGCAGGCAATAAAGATTACGCGGCTGGTCTGACACCGGTACCGGTCCAGCGAGGTGCGGCGTTGGCGCGGATTCCTCATTACGGGTTCGGGAGGGCGGGGCTTCCGAGCCTGTGTGAAAACTGGTTTTCCCGGCCTTTCCCACAGCGTGACTCATCGATTGTTCGTTGGGAAAATGGCGATTCTTATGGTTTTCACACAGACTCTTTAGCCCGGCCGGTTCGGGACCTCCCAATTCCTCCTTTGTCTCGCGGGTTGGCGTGGAGCGCAACTCCGCGGCCCACCGAGAAGGCCGAAATCAGGCGAGCCGATCGCCACCCGGCGTGAGAAATCCTCGCTAGAAGCTAAACCGCACCTGGAAATCGATCCTGCGGTTCGCGGCGTTGCTGGAGAAAAAGCCACCGGAAAGAGCAATGGGGCGGCCAAAATCCGGAGAGCTCAGTACGCCCACGGGCGAGGCGTCATTGGCATTATTGAAAAGGTTGCGTGCGGAAATGCTGAAGGTGAGGTTGTAGCGATGGCTGGTGGAAGTGCCTCCCCCAAACATTGAGCCTCCGCCGCCCGTTCCCATGCTGCTCAGGCCGCCAGGTCCCAGGCCGCCACCGTGGCGTCCGCCGCCGCCCCCTTGGGGACCTCCACCGCTTCCCGCTCCGGCGACTTCTCTTCCGAAACCGATCGTTTTGCTCAGGCGCAGGTTGGCGGTGAACTGGCCAAAGCCAATGCCATAGTTGGGTGGAATGAAGGTCTCACCCGCCACCGGCACGGTATCAAACTTCCCCCAGCGGGTGGTGACGACATTAGCAGGGTTGGAAAGATTGGAGGCGAAGGTGGGCCGCTCATTAAAGATGGTATCGCCGTTCAGCTCCTGGCCGGTCGTGATGTTAAAGGGGGTTGGGGAATTCGCCACCACAAACGGAAAGAGTTGAAATCCTTTGGGTAGATTCCAGCTCCCTCCCAAGAAAATGCGGTTGCGCACATCGTACGCAGCGCGGCCATCATCTTCGCCCAAATCGTATTGGTTCATAGGAAAACTGCCGGGACCGAAGGTATCACTGTTGACGAAGCTCAAGGTATAAAAGCCGAAAAGGGAGATCTTGGAGCCGCGGATATTGAAATTGGCGATCATCTGATTTTGGTTGTACAGGCCCGCAGATTCGTACTGGTACAAGTCCAAGATGTTGCTGTTCGGGCGCGCGCTGCCGGGATTGGCGGCGTCGGGCGCATTGATATCGCGCATAATAAGCTGGTGATCGCCGTGCGTATTGAGATAGGTGACGGACACGGTGGCATTTTTGGAAAGTTGCCGTTCCAGTCCTATTCCTGACTGCATGGTGTAAGGAGTGCGCAAATCGGGATCGATTTGATAGGTCGTGGGTGATTTCAGGCTCGCCGTGAGAGTGCTGATAGGCGGAATATTGGCGAAAAAGGTCGGGGCAGTAACAAGGTATTGCTGCTGGTTGATTCCATTGTAGCGCAGGGTATTGAGCACGTAACCTTCACTGAAGCGATCGTAGAAAACCCCAAAGCCGGCGCGAAGCACGGTCTTGGTGGACTTGCCTCGGCCCAGGCCCCAGGCGATGCCCAACCGCGGGGCGAAGTCAGCGCGGTCGCGAATGTGATCCTGCGTTTCGAAGCGCAGTCCTCCGCTAATGGTCATATTGGGACGCGCCTTCCAGTCGTCTTCCACGTAGGGCTCCAGGTCATAGTAGCCCACTGTCGTGGAGGGGTTTCCAGTCGTCAGGATGAACTGGCGGGGGCCGCCTCCGTTGGCTTGAATCTGGGCAGGGGTCAAACCCGCTTGCAAGCCCTGTTCGGTGATTTGGTACGCTTGGATCGACGTAAAAGTGAATGCGCCGTTGAAATCAGAGGTTGAAGTGGAGGACTCAGGGTCATCGCGCAGTCTGACCCCGAACTTCAAGAAATTCTTGCGCAGGGAAACGGAGGTGTAATCCTGAAGCTCATAAGAGGTCGAAACGGAATTGCTGCCGTTCCCGCCGTAACCCCCGCCGTTGAAAGCGCCTGACACGGAGATCGATGGCAGCGTACTGGCGGGGTTTAATTGCTCTGCCTCGCGCCAGTAACGGAACCGAACCTCCGTGACGGCCTTTTCATTGATAACCTGGGCGTCGCTGAGCGAGAAGCTTTGATACCTGTCGAAGGTGTCGTAAGCTTCGGAGGGGAGCGTGAACTGTCCCACGTTGGGATTGGTCCGGCTGTTCTCCCAAAGCTGATAGCGGAAGGTCATCGTGTTGTTGTTGCCGATTTGGGTGTCAATTCGGGGACCGATTTCCGTCTGCGTTTGCGGTGTGGGGACCGATTCGACCAGGGGAATCTGATTGAAATTTGAGTCCAGGGTGATGGCGTTCACAATCGCGTCATCTTCGATATTGCGGCGCTGGGCATCAACGAAGAACGAGGTCTTTTTGTTGAGCGGCCCGCCCACATTTCCGTTGTACATCTCCGAGTGATAGCCGGGAATCTCCGCGGCGTAGGGATTGCGTGTATTGAACGCCGCGTCGTTGCCGTCCAGGAAGATTTGCCCGTGGAGCTTGTCCATGCCCGGCTTGGTCAGGATCTCGATTCTTCCATATCCCAACGTATCGTATTGCGCTGAGAAGGGATTTTGATTCACGCGGATTTCGCGGATGGAGGATTTGGAGGGCAATTGTCCGCCGGTAAACCCGTCGATATAGATCTGGCCGCCGTTGGGTCCTGCCGAGGGTCCCGCCAGGGCTTCGAGTTCCGATTGCAATTCATCGGGGTCGTCAGAGAGCGATTCCAAATCTTTGCCCTTGATCGTGAGCGAACTGGCGTTTTCCTCGGGATTGACGCTGACCTTCGTGGACGAGTCCGTTACCGTGATCTGTTGCTTTTCTATCGCCACGGACAATTGCGCGTTCACCACCTGCGGCTGGCCGCGGGCGATGACAATCCCGGCCTTCACGAAGTCATTGAATCCCGTCAGGCGAATAGTGAGCGTGTAGGCCCCCGGCGCCAGGTTGCGGAAGGCATACTTCCCTTGCTCGTCGGTCTGCACTGCCAATTTCATCCCTGTGGGCCCCACGGCTGTAACAGTGAGGGCAGGAATGGCCGCGCCCGATGGGTCAAGCACTTGGCCGCGCAAACTGGGAGCGGAGGCCTGAGCAAAAACCAAGCCAGGAAGGAGTAAAGACAAGAGCACAAATCTGGTGAACATTCGACGAGCGTTTCGTAACAAGGGCATTTCTCCTCTGAGGTTTTTTCTGCACGGAGATCACCGAAAAGGTGTTTTCTTGCGAGGGATTGCGGAGTTGAACCCGTTTCCTCACCTGGATCCCAGTGGGCGTGCTTTACGCCGGTGTCCTAGGGTCCACCTTCACCACCAGCAGCGCCACCGCCGGAACTGCTTAGATTCCAGCCACCGAGATTCACATCGCCGCCGCCCTTCGGCTGCGCGGCAAGAATCGGCTCTACGCCGGTAAGGATATAGATAGCCGTAACCTCCGAAGGGTTCGTACCTTCCGAGCTGAATATGACGATGGGCTCACCGCGCTTAATATCGTTAAGGGTTATGGCCGGCATATTCTCAAGCGACTGACTAAGGTTACCCATGCCGCCACGGCGCATTCCGCCGCCCCCACCTCGGGGGCCTCCGCCACCCTGGCCACCAGCGCCGCCAGCGCCGCCCGCGACACCAGCGCCACTCCCGCCACCAGCGCCACCTGGTCCACCTGCGCCGCCTGCGGGCGGACCCCCGGCCCCTCGACCGCCCGCCAGCCCACCGGAGCTGAGGTTGGCGATCATCGCGGCTATGAAGGGAGGAAGTTCGTGCATCTTGCAATCTGCGTTGGCGTGCACAACAATCTGCTGCTTCGTTGCCAAATTCTTCACAGTCAGGGTGCTCGCCTGCGCATCAACGGAAATCACCGTCGCTCCGATGTTGTGGAAAGTTCCGAAAACCACCTTCTCGGCGGCGTAATGGCTGCTATCTTCACTGGGAGTTCCCAAGGCGCGTAATTGGTCGCCAACCTTGAGCCCGGCAATATTGCTGGGCTGAGCGTCAGCGAACTTGACGGAATTTGGCGCATAACGCAAAAGCACCGTGTGTGGAGTCGTAGTCAGAATCACCGGATGAGTCAAGTTACCCGGCGTCGGTGGGTGGTTCTGCACGGCGATGGTTATTTCCAGCTTGGCCGGGTCGACCGTTTTCACCACGCCTTCGATCCCGCGGGTCTGCCACTCCCGAACCTCCGCCTCATGATAGCTGGTAAGGTCCGACTTCGACATTACCACAACTCGTGTGGCCTGAATGGTTTGCTGGTCTTCGGCGAGGTGGCCGAGAACCACGGCGCGGTCGCCCGCGCTGATGTCGCTCGCCGTAATGGGAGTCGCTGTCTTCAAATCCTTGGAGCCCGGTGGGACGCGTAGAATCTTGACGCCCTCCGTTAGCTCCACTTGAACATCGCCTTTTTCGGTGTGCACCGTAAGGTGCCCGGGTTGTATCTGGGTCACGTCCCCTGTGGCACGCGCTGCCTGAGCAGCCGGGGGATTCTGCGTGGGAGCTTGCGCATTTGCTAATCGACCTGCGAACGAAAAAATTGCTAACACTATTACAATAAAAGAACTTACCCTCTTCACTGGCTATCTCCTCCCAAGAGATTTTAGACGGTTTTACGACCTTTTGCGTTACCGTTCTTCTTAACTTTTTTTACATCCTCGACTGTAACGTGCTGGGCCAGATGAATCCCCTTCGGAGGCTCAGCTTAGGCTTCCCCTAGCAATTTTATGACAATTTGGAGCCCAGCGCACTGATTTGCCGATTTGCCCGCTTGTGCGGGGACCTGCTCAGATGTAGATTACTGACCCGTTGGAGCAAAGGAGGAACCTTATGGACCGGCGAAGATTTGTGCGCGATTCCTTGATCAGCGTGGCGGGGTTGTCGAAAATTCTTTCAAACCCTGCACTGAACAAGTCGGCGCTATTGGGTGCAACGCCCGCCGGTGGGGGTTCCGCGGAGGCGCCTGCCACAAGTCTATTTGCCACGGATCTTGCCGGGTCGAAGTGGGTGCAGTTTACCGCGGCTGGGTATTCCCATCCGGTCACGGGAGTGATTTATCGCAATGCCCAGCCGGCCACTAACGGAATGCCGCTCGGCGGCGTTGACACCGGTTGCATCGACCTTGAGACCAGCGGCTTGTGGGGTTACAGCACCATCTTCAACAGCCACGTGCCGCGCCGCGGCCCCCTCAATCTCCCTTTCCTAGGACTCAGCGTGGGCGGCCAAACCTGGGTGATGTGTGACCCGAAACAAATCAAGCAATACCAAACGACCGACGGCATCATTCCCGTCGAGTCCTATAACACCGAATTGCAGCTCGACAACGTGCGCGTGCCCAGGGAAATTCACTACTGGGGACATTACCCCATCGTGGACATGGAATTTGACACGGACGCTCCCCTCAGCATGGGGTTGCGGGCGTGGTCACCTTTTCTTCCCGGTGACATCAATGCCTCGCTGCTGCCCGGCATGGTCCTGGAAGTTCACCTGCGCAATGCCAGTGCTTCCGCGCAGCAAGGGACCGTGGCGTTCAGCTTCCCCGGTCCGTCGCACAAGGAGGCCGGCGCCGATCATTACACCCGCCACCCCCTCGAGGAAGCGGCAGAACAACTGACCGGTGTAGTGGTGAACGGCGGGTGGACAAGCACTCCTCTAATGGCGCCGCGAGCCAGCTTCGCCTTGGGTGTTGTGGGCAAAGAAAAAGTGCGGATGGGTGGGGAACTTGGCAAGGACGGAGATGCCTGGGCGAAGATCGCGCAGCAACTTCCTGAGACTGTGCCCAACCACGGAGGCGCCTCCGCGGCCGTGGATTTTGAACTCGCTCCCGGCGCAACTCGCCTCGTCCGGTTTTTGGTGACCTGGCACAGTCCCCAATGGAAGGGCGGAGGGCATCCCGCCTCGGACAAGGGAGATACGTTCACGCACATGTACGCCCTGCGGTATCGCAGCGCGCGCGCGGCGGCGCTGCTCCTGGCGCGCGAGCACGCTTCGTTGCTGCGGCGAATCCTGGCGTGGCAAGAGGTGATTTATGCTGACGCGACGCTTCCCGGCTGGCTGCAAGATTCGCTCATCAACAACCTGCATTTGATTACGGAAACCGGTCTGTGGGCGGCGGCTGAACCGCCGCTGCCGGATTGGGTGCGGCCCGAGGACGGCTTGTTCGGCATGGATGAGTGCCCGCGCGGATGCCCGCAAATCGAGTGCATCCCGTGCAGCTTTTATGGAAACATTCCGGTGGTCTACTTTTTCCCGGAGCTGGCGCTTTCCACTTTGCGTGGTTATAAGGGCTACATGTACCCGGAAGGCGCGGTGCCTTGGATTTTCGGCGGCGCCACCGGCGGAACGCCTCCTCTGAATATGAACACGCCCACGCGGGGTTATCAATTAACGCTCAATGGGCTTTGCTATGCCGATATGGTGGACCGCTACGCCCTCTGCTGGGGCCACGGAAAAAGTTTCGCGGAGGAATTCTATGAGTCGGTGAAGCGCAATACCATCTTCACCATTAACCTGCGGCCCGAATACGCGATGGGCGACCGGGTGATCAGCATGCCTACGGGGAATGAAGGCACGGAGTGGTTTGAAGCCGACAAGCCGGGATGGTCGGGAATGGTGGCGCACGTGGGCGGCTTGCACCTGGCCGAGTTGCGAATCGCGCAGAAGATGGCTGAGCAGGTGGGCGACCAGGACTTTGCCCGCCAGTGCCGGGAGTGGATTGAAGCCGGCATGAACTCCATGGAAACCAAGATGTGGACGGGCAGTTACTACCTGAATTTCTGGGAGCCCGAGTCCGGAACCAAATCCGACTTGGTTTTTGGCTACCAGATGGATGGGCAATGGGTGGCGGATTTCCACGGCCTCTCCCCGGTATTCCAGCCGGACCGCGTGAAGCGAACACTGGAAACCATCAAGCGCTGCAACGTGGCGCTGAGCAAGACGGGCGCGTCGAACTACGCGCACGCCGACGGAAGCCCCGCGCCCGTGGGCGGGTACGGAACTTACAGCTACTTCCCGCCGGAAGTCGTGATGCTGGCCATGACTTACATGTACGCGGGGCAGCGCGAATTTGGATTGGATTTGGCGCGCCGCTGCTGGGAGAACATCACTTGCACGTGGCGTTATACCTGGGACGCGCCCAACATCATGCGCGGCGACAAGGACACGGGGGAGTCCGTGTACGGCCACGACTACTACCAGGACATGATGCTCTGGTCCTTGCCTGCCGCTTTGGCGGTCCAGCCCATGGACGGGGTCGTGAAGCCCGGAGGCTTGGTGGACAGCATCATCAAGGCGGCGCGGAAGGCCTGAATTGTAGCGCCGACCTTCAGGTCGGCATTAGCGGGAGTCCGCACGGCCCGGCGTCCAAAGTATGTAGCCCAGAGGTGTTATCAAGAAGAATCCTCCCCCCAGGTTGGCAGTCCGCCGGGGCGCTTTCCGTCACCGGACATTTAGTCACGCTTTCTATGCTTTTTAGGATTGCCGATAAGTGGCTTATTTTTCAGTATGTTCTCAGCTTTGGCGGGCCAAAAAATGCAGAGTTTTTGCCTTTGCTTTCAATAAGTTCTCAGCTTTGGGAGTTTCGTCCTTTCATGTCATTTTGTCCGCATGAATTTTGTGGCGCATAAGGCTAGGCGACATGCAACTCACCTCTCCTCATCGTTTCCCACCAGCCCTTGCGGCGCGGGCTGGCATCGCCACTCGTACCCCACTGCCCCACCCGGCCGCGCTTGATCAGCGTTTGAGGGTGAGTCAAGTTTCACTATGATAATAGCACACCAGTATTCGTTTGTCAAGGGGAATTTTTTGGTGGTAGTGGTGCAGCCTGAATTCGTTTTGGGGTGACTTTCCAAGCCGAATGCCCAAAAGCGAGGAACCGAAGGCTGACGAATCTAGGCGGCCACTTCTGCGGCTAGGGCGTTTACCGTCAACTTGACCGCCTCTGTCCAACTTCCGAGTGGCGCGTCCGTCCAGAGCAGCATCGATCGGTAAACGCTGGGCGACCAGCGAGGACCTATTCATCCGACCACCCGCTTGAGGTTTCCAGCAGTCGGTGATCATGGTGGGATTTCTCGCCATCGATCGGTGCAACCGGTAGTCGCTGGTTCATCCCGCCAGACTCTGGTAACCTGACCAGCGATGCCACCCAGGCCGGGACGCTTTTTCTTGTCCGTGATATAAGTACGGCCTCGGGACCTGCCCCGGAGGGTTTGAGTGCCAAAGGAAGAACTGATGATTTCTACCGGTCTGCCGCTGAACAGCACCTTCATCCACTTGCCAGGAATCGGTGGCCATCGGGAGAGAGAGCTTTGGAGAAAAGGTATTCTCGACTGGAATCGCTTCTTAGAAGCCGCTTCTAATGGCATACTCTCTCCGGAAACGTATCGAAGCGCCGTAACCGGTGTCCGCGAATCCTTGCGGGCAGTGGAACGAAGAGACCTAAGTTTCTTCACTGCTTCGCTGCCCGAGTGCGAACATTGGCGGCTATACCCTGAATTTGGCGATGACACGCTATTTCTTGATATCGAAACCACCGGTATTGGGATAGAAAACAACAGCGTCACACTTGTCGCGACCTTCTCCAATGGCAGCTTGTCTCTCTTTGTCGCCGGCGTTAACTTGAGCGATTTCCCAAGCCACATTGCCCAATATCCCCTCCTGGTGACCTTCAACGGTAGTCATTTTGACCTGCCGTTCTTGCGAACCTACTTTCCAGAAGCGCAACTGGACAAGGCACACATCGACCTCCGTTATCTACTCGCCTCCCTGGGATACAAAGGCGGGCTCAAGGCAGTAGAACGTGCCATCGGGTTGCACCGAGACCCTCCCGTTCGAGGAGTCACCGGTCAAGATGCCCCTAAGCTTTGGCAACAATACCGGCTTGGTGACGACGCCGCATTCGAAATCCTAGCACTCTACAATCTGACTGATGCTGTCCACCTCGCCCAACTGCTGAAATTCGCGATCAGGGAGAAGGCTCGGAAGCTGAAGTTCCCTGGCCAAATGGTCACGTCCTACGGCCAAGTGTCGTTGCAGTCCTGCACGGAGTACCTATCCGAATGGTTGACGAAACATCGAGGTCGCGAGTCGTCGCTGGAAACGCTTCGCCGACTTGCGGTCGGTTCTAATGCAACATGAACATGCCAAGGAAGGCGCACATGGGAAACTCTGCCCCTCATCAGTGCCGATGTGTCACCTGTCAGAGAGCACCAAACGCCCTTAGCAGGCTGCATGCACAAATGAACTGGTTTTTGAGCAAGCTCAACAAACACCAGCGGCGCTGGTACGCAGGGCTGGAATCAAATCGTATCGGAAAGGCAGGGCCTCGCAGGATTGCATCTATCACCGGTCTTAATGCTCAGACAATCCGCCGCGGCCGTGAGCAGGTCTCGAATTATTCCGAAGGATTTCCGGAAGCGAGCCAAGGCCGCGGCCCGGGCAGACGCCCCATTAGGGAAGTGTACCCCGACATTGAGTCCGTGCTCACTGGTTTGCTAGGAGATGAAGTCGCTGGTGACCCAACGTCAGTCAAGCAGTGGGTACGTCGCAGTTCGCGGCAACTGATCAAGGAGCTGAAGGAAAAAGGGTATCAGGTGTGCCACCGAGTGGTATGCCAGCTTCTGAAGAGCATGGGATTCTCCATGCGTGTGAACGTCAAGAAACGAGCTTCGACACCGCACGCTCCAAGCCGTGACCCTCAATTCGACTACATCACGGCCCAGCGAAAAGCATACCTCGCAGCGAATCTCCCCGTCATCAGCGTTGATACAAAGAAGAAGGAACTAATCGGCAACTTCATGGCAAAGGGGCGGTCGTGGTGCAAGAACCCAGTTGAAGTGAACGACTACTCCTTCGCGAGCTTGGCGGAGTGCCTTGCCGTCCCATATGGAGTCTATGATGTAGCGAAAAACCATGGGTACGTCTACATAGGAAGGTCCGTTGACACACCTAAGTTCGCAGCTACCGCCATCCAGAAATGGTGGACTGATTGGGGAAGGCAAAAATACCCGGGAAGGACTGAGCTGTTGATTCTGGCTGATGGAGGGGGAAGCAACGGTTGTAGGTCACGAGCGTGGAGGAAACAGGTGCAGATACAATTGTGCGACGAGTTGGGGCTTACGGTGACCGTTTGCCATTATCCACCGAGTTGCTCCAAGTACAACCCGATTGAGCGGCGATTGTTCAGCCACATTAGCATGAACTGGGCTGGAAAGCCTCTGTTGAGCCTGGAGGTGATGCTCGCGTACATCAGGGGAACAAGGACGGCGACGGGGCTTGCCGTTGAAGCAAGCCTGCTCGAAGGGGAGTTTAAGAAAGGTGAACGAGTCACTAAGGAGGAGTTGAATCGATTAGCTCTGCGACCTCATGAACAATGCCCGGCCTGGAACTATACCGTAGTCCCCCGGATGTCTGGTGCGCAGGGCAACTCCAACGCCACTCCGCGCAGTGACCAAGCGGCATACAGCCTAGACGTGTCCCAGGCCGGAGAGCCATAGTTGACGATAACTAGCCCTTCTCTCAAGTAATCAGCGATAGATCCTGACGCGTAGGGTTTACCCATTTCCCGTCACCTGGTTGTGTAGTCGCTAGCCTTGATCGGAAATGCCTCGGCCCGAGCGCGTGACTTTTGGGGCCGGCACGATGGTGACGGGCCGGGGCATTTTCGATAAGGAGACTAGAAGGAAGCCGCTGGCGCGCACG
>JBEKNU010000048.1:0-32272 GCA_049522495.1 Terriglobia bacterium | reverse complement strand
GCTTGAAGGAGAGCGCAACGTCATGCGCGCGGAGTGCCTGGGGAGAACCCGCGCCCGGGAGAACCGGGGTGACCGTCGCCCCGCCCGGCGCTCCCAGAGATCGGAGTTGGTTAATTCTGGAAAAAAAGCCGCGCCACGACAAGGTGTTGACAGACGATACCACGAAGTCGCTGTTCGCTACGAAATGATCCTCGTTGTAATAGGACGGGAAACTGAAGGAGGAGAATCCCACGCCGGCATTGCTGCCTGAGGCGAGGATTGTTTGGGGCACCGGGATCAGGTAGGAGCCATCGGGCAGCTTGGTTTGCAGGATGCTCAGGGCCACGGGATTGATGGGAACGGTTGTGGCGGTATTCCGGTTCGCGCAGTCGAGTTGCTTCCCGCCGGCAAAGGTCAGATAGCGCGGGTCCGGCTGACCCGCATCGGCGCCGCTGGTCAGCATATGATTTGCCGGGCAGAACTGAGCCGCCAATGCCGCCGCCGACCGATCCTCAGTGAGAGGCGGAAGGATGACCGTGGCCACGGACGTGGGGTCCAGACCGTTCACCTGCCGCGTTCCCTGGTAGGAGCCGAAAAAGAACCACTTATCCCTGAGGACCGGGCCGCCCAGCGTCACTCCGAACTGGTTTTGTTTCAGATTCGGTTTGGGTTGCCCGGTGGCATTGCGAAAGAACGCATTGGCGTTGAAGATGTCATTGCGCACAAATTCCCAGGCGGTGCCGTGATACCGACTCTCTCCACCCCGGGTGATCACGTTGGTGCTGGGCACTTGCGCGCCATAGCCGGCGTCGTACTGCGAGGTCTGGATCTTGAACTCGGTGATGGCGTCGGGATTGGGGACGGTGCTGGGGGCGTAGGCGCCGTCGATGGTGTAGCTGCCCGCCGCGGTGCTGCCATTCACGTTGACCGTATTGGTTCCTCTGCCCAGGGTTCCGGCATTGTTCACATCCGCGACAGTACCCGAAGACATCGAGAGAAGCTGCGCAAAGTTGCGGGTGGTCAGCGGAACTGCGGTTATCGTCTTGTGATCCACCAGGGTGCCTGACGACGAGGCCGACAGGCTCAAGCGGCAGTTGCACACCACCCTCTTCCGGGGGTCGCCGCGTTCCAGGCTGGCGTCCAGGGTGGGATCTTCCGAAACGTTGATGGCGATCGACGGGACTTGGGAGGTCTTGAATCCGGGTGCGGAAAACCTCACACGGTAGGCGCCTGGGGCAAGCAACGAGAAGCGATAGCTTCCGTTTTCCCCCGAGATCATGATAAGGGTTTGATTCGTCGCGTTGTTCGTCAGCACGACCGTGGCGCCCGACACGGCTCTCTTCAGGAAGGTGATGGTCCCGCCCAACGCTCCAGTGGAGTCAGACTGGGCGCAGAGAAAACTCCCGCCTGCCATCATCAAGAGGGCGCCGAGCGCCGCGCGGACGAAATGCCGTCTCCCGCCAAACCTGACTGAGGACCCGTTACTGCACTCTGCGAAACAAGCGATTTTGCGCCAATAAAATGTCATCAACCGTCCAAGATGAAATGCATGATGGCCCCGGCTCTCCCGGCCGGTAATGGCGCAATTGACCTGCCCATGGCCGTCGGAATCGTCAGATTTGCGATCGGACATTCCGTCTTGCTTTGCCACCCAACCGTTGTCCGATAACGAACATCGGCGGTGTCGGGACTCTACCACGGGACCCAGTCACTCGGCACAAAGTTTTGTCAGAACAAAACACCCATTATCACGAAGTGGAACTGAAGCGGCGGCTGGCGCAGGGTTGTGCGCGAAAAGTAGTGTATACTCGGTCGCTGCTAGGGTACCCCAATGGGAATTCCAAACCAATGGAGGGATGATTTCATGCGACCATTTTGCCGAGCCTTTGTACTTGCGGCAGGGATCACGTTGTTGGCGTCCACGGGATTGGCCCAGCACGCCCCGACCGCAGGTCCTTATCAGGTGCTAAAGACCGCCAAAGTTGGCGGCGAAGGCGGTTTTGACTACATTTTCGCGGACGTTAAAGACCGTCGTTTGTATATCCCGCGCGGTGGTCCGATGGGGCAACTGACGGTTTTCAATCTGGATACGCTTGAGTCGGCTGGCGCGATTGAAAAGGTCAGCGCGGGGGGTGCTGCGGTGGATCCCAAGACTCACCACGGGTTCTCCACCACCAAGCCCATAACCATGTGGGACGCGCGCACTTTGAAAGTGATCAAGACCATTGACGTGGACGGCCGACCCGACGGGATGCTGTTTGATCCGTACAACGGGCGGGTTTGGGTGCTCAGCCACCAACCGCCCCATGCCACGGTGATCGACGCCAAGGAAGGTACCATGGTGGGGACGCTGGACTTAGGCGGAGCGCCGGAGCAAGCAGTGAGCAACGGCAAAGGCACCGTCTACGTGAACATTTCGAACAAGGCCAACATTGCCGTGGTGGACGCGAAGAGCCTGAAGGTTACGGCGCACTACGACGTCAGCTCGAAGGGTTCCGGCGGAAGCGGGCTGGCATTGGACGCGAAGAATCACATCCTCTTTGCGTATTACCGTCAACCGTCACCCACGGTGGTGATTGTGAACGCCGACAACGGCAACATCATTACCACCCTCCCGACGGGCATGGGCGTGGATACCGTCGCGTTCAATCCCGCCACCCGGGAAGCCATCAGCGCTGAAGGCGGCGGCACGATGACCTTCATCAAGGAAAACAGCCCCACCGACTTCGCGGTGGAGCAGACGCTCGAAACCATGCGAGGCGCCAAGACTCTGGCCCTCGACACCAAGACGAATCGCTTGCTCACCATGACGGCCGAGTTCGGGCCGCCTCCGGCTGATGCGCCGCAACAACCAGGAGGACGCTTTCGCCGCGGTCCCATGGTGCCGGGTTCGTTTTCAATTCTGATGGTGGGCAAACGCCCTTAAGACTTTCACCGGTTCGGCCGATAGACGAAGGTAGAGGAAAATGCCATGGATCACCGCATCGAAGCATGCCGTGAGCCAGATGGAGGCTGGGTCGCCACCATGCCCCGCTTTCCGGGCTGGGTCGTCTACGCGCAGAGCCGGAAGGCTGCGGTGGGCACGGCGCGGAAACTCTACTCCCTGCTGCTCGACGAGGACATGTGCCCCGACGAAGGAATCCCTGCTTTCCATCCTGAACTGACCCCAACCTCCTCTCGGCCGGAACTATCGATTTAGACCGCTGGCGGGTAGCGCGTGTCCCCACCCGCGAATCGCCTGTCTCGTCACCTCGAAGACGTGGGTGGGGACACCCACGCTACATTCCTCCGATGCGGCAACGGCGCCGCTTACTGCAAGCGAAGCAGCCCGCTCAGTGTTTCCTTCGACACCACGAGGGGCTTCCAAACCACGGTGCTGCGGCCAACGGTATCGACAGTGGCGACGCGCAGACGGTAATGGCCGGGCTGGGAGATTTTGAAGGGCAGACGCACGTCCCAACCAGCGCCCTTGACTGCGGGCGCGGGCTTTTGCGGCGACAGGAACTGGTGGTCTTCCGGCGCTGGACCGTACAGTTCCCCGGCAACCATGTTGTTGTAGACGATGCCGTCGCGTGCGGCGCCGAACGTGTAGTAAATGGGAGCGGACTTTTCCTCCAGGTGCGCGAGCGCCGAAATTTCAAGACCCTCTGCCACCGGGGTTTCTGACAGCGTAACCTTGAGCACCGGAGGCACGCCAGGAGCGCGCGACGGAACACGCGGTCCGGCCAACAACGTGTGCTTCCCTTCTGCGTCCACTTCCACTTTGCCGTCTTCGCGGATGCGTACTATTTCGCGATAGCCCTGTGGACTCAAGCCGGGAAGGTCCCAAAGCAGATCGAAATTCTCACCGATCTTGAGGCACCTCTCGATTTCTACAAAGAAATGGCTCATCACCGTGCGATAGGTTACGCCCTGCTGGTTGGCGCGCTCCAGGTTGAGTTCGTGGATCCCCCAAAGCGGACCGCGGCCCATGTAAACGTGACCCAGGTTGTAACCGGGCGGCAGCAGGATGGCCACCTCAGCGCTTTGGTTGAGTGCACTCAAATCCCGTCGCGGATGCATGTTGGCATAGGTGCGGAGGTGCCGCGCGAGGCCCAGAACTTCTTGGAACGGCACTGTAGCCAAGCTCGCATTGTCCCAAAAGAAAAAGCGTGTGGCGCCCATATCGTAGGCTTGCGTGAGCCACCAAGCGGAATCCTCCTGCTGCACCTGGCCATAGATGCTCACCCCCCACGTCTTATGGGCGAGGCGCGCGGCCCCGCGCAGGAAGCCAAAAATGATGCTGGTAAACGCTAGAGGGTCGTCCGGCCGGATTTGGACTCCGTAAGTCATGTCCATCTCGGGGAGCGTGCGACGAGACCCGATTCGTCCGGGTGGTTCGAAGACGAAAGCTTCAGGGACCTGCGGGTCCTGAGACAACTCGTAGGCGGCGTTGGCTTCCATGGTTTCCCAAGAGAAAAGGTTATCCTGGGCGAAATGCATGTCGCCGAGATCCACATCCGGGAGCGCCGCGAGTTCGCGCATCAGCTCGAAGGGCGCTCCCTTTAAGGCTTCGGCGTAGTGGCCGCGGAATGCTTCGAATGCCGCTTGCGGGGAAATGCTCTTGCGAAAAGCGGGGTCTTTGAGAAGCCGGGGACGCAAGACATAGTCACGAGTGCCCACCCCGGGCTCGTCCAGAAACAGTGTGGGGCCAAGATACTGGCTGCGGTAAAGCGACTCGGGATACTTCAGCACTCCCCCACCGCCCCAATAGAAGAGGCCAAGATCCTCCGCCCAGGGCGCCTGCTCAGCATTCACTTGCACGCAGTTGATTCCCGCATGCGCCATCTGCCCGTAATCCTCGCGGGTGAGGCGGACGTAGTCATAGTCGGATTCGTCGTAGCGGCGGGTTTCATCCTTTTGCCGCGAATTGCTCTCCGGCCCGATCAGCACATCAGGGCGAAGCAGGATGACTTTGGCGTCCGCCGGCGGAAGCATCGGAGCGCCTTGGGTTAGCGACTCACGCACATAGCGCTGGCCGAGGTAGCGCATCTGCGCGGGAAATACCTCTGCTCCGTCGTGTGGCTCACGGTCGGGCCGCGGCATCAGAAAATCCCATCCCCCCATCGCCGGAAGCTCCGCTTCACCTGTCAACGAGTTTCGATACTCCCGCGCCGGTGATGATCCTTCTTGAAACAAATATCGCCGCGTCGCCAGCCGCGCCGCTTTCAGGCTGAGGGGTGGATAACCAGCGCTCAAGAGAAAGACTCGAAACCGCTCCCCATTCACCTTCGTGGCGCTCAGGCAAAGCCACTGAGATCTTCCAGGTGCGGTCTTCTCATTGTCTCCCAAGGAGAGCGTGAACGATGCAACAACCGAACCGCGAAGAGTGGCGGCAGGCTCGTGCCGGTAAACAGCCATCTGCCCCGGTTGCCCGATGACTCCGTTCTGCGTGGCTGGCGGGGCGGCTTGCTTGGTTCCCTGCCCCGTCAAGGAGGTTGGCGCGTGGACCACGGCTAAACTGATTAGACCAACGCAAATGACCAGGAGGAATGTTGTTCTCATGCTGGAATCCCCATAAGCACTGTGGCGAGCAACTGCGATAGAAAATACGGGTGAGAGTATACACCTACACCCTGCCGGAACGGGGCGCCGGAAGAATGTAGCGCGTGTCCCCACCCGCGTCGTCAAACAGCTCGGGTGGGGACGCGCTACAACCTGAATCGATGTGGTCTAAAATCGGACTTTTTTGCGGTATTCGAGCGCGTTTTCGGGTATAAATAGACAAAAGGGCAGGAGGTGACCATGAATTTCACTCGCCGCGGTTGCTTGAAAGCTATCAGTCGAGGTCTGGCAGCAGGGTTTGTGGCCGGGAGCGCCAACGGGTTCGCCCTCGGCGCACGCTCGGAGTCGAAAGCGGAGAGCAGCAAGCTCAGCATGCCGGGGCTTTACCCCGGACGCGTCTGCGCCGTAGAGAATCCCGCCGTGCTCGTGTCGGGCAAGTACCAGGCCGAGCAGGTCCAAAAGATGATGCGGCGGGGCATGATGGAATTGACCGGCGCGGATGGCTGGGTGGACGCTTGGCGGCAGTTCTTCGAGCCCGGCGACGTGGTGGGCATCAAGGTCAACCCGGTGGGACAGGCGTCAGGTGTGATTTCGGACGCCACCGTGATGCACGAAATCATTGCGGGACTGGAAGCCGCGGGAGTCAAGCGGCAGGATATCGTCGCGTACGACCGCTACAAAAAGCAGTTTTATAGCTGCGGATTCGATAAGTGGCTTCCCGATGGCGTGCGCATCTCCTGGGCCACCGACGACGTCGACAACATCCAGCAAAACATTGCCGGATACGATCCCGATCATTACATGGACATGGCGCTGACGCTGCCGGGCTTCAGCGTGGATAACCTCACCGCGCGCCGCTCCTACGCGGCCCAGTTCATCACCAAGCAGGTCAACAAGCTCATCAACTTGCCCGTTCTGAAAGACCATCAATCCGCCGGAATCACGATGTGCCTCAAGAATCTTTCCCACGGCCTCGTGAACAACGTCAACCGCAGCCACTCCAGTTCCAGCCTGAACGCCTGCAACAGTTTCATTCCTGCGGTGGTGGCCCTGCCCGTCATCCGCAATAAGGTCGTTCTCAACATCCTCGATGGGGTCAAAGGCCTCTATAACGCCGGGCCTGGCGGGAAACCCGAATTCGTTTGGGAGCACCACACCTTGTACTTCTCCACCGACCCCGTGTCGCTCGACCACATTGGATGGGAAGCAATTGACGCCAAGCGCGAGGCGGTGGGAATGAAAAAGCTCGTCGAATCGCTCCCCGATAAGAACAGCACCTTCGTGCATCGCCAACCTGAGCACGTGGAAATTGCCGGAGCGCTGGGCCTGGGAGTGTGGGACCGCGCGAAAATCGATTTGCGGAAGGTGAGTGTTTAATAGGTGGCGGGTGCAAGGGGGAATTGTAAAGGGTAAAGTGTAAAGGCTAAAGGTTAAAGGATAGATGAAGGTTCGTTACTCACCCTTCGTCCTTTAACCTTTAGCCTTTAACCTTTACACTTCTCCCCCGGCCTCTCCCAATTCGATCTGCATCGTCATATTCATTAGCGGGGTGACCTCGTTGAACACGGCGAGCATGGATTCCACCAAATCCGCACCCGTGGCGTTGCGCACTTCCTCTTCCGACATGGGGTAGAAGAGCTGAAATCCCGCCCAGTGATTTTTGGGCGCGGCATCGAGCAGGCGGCGCAGCTTGGTGACTCCGGGAAAATTCTCCTTGGAGAACTGTCCCATTTCCGTTTCCCAACTGCCGGCGTAGAGGCTGAAGCCTTCGCGCAGAATCAGCCGGCGCAGTTCGCGCTCCACGGGGCTGCCGGGCCGCAGACCTTTCACCAGCCGGTGCCAGTCCCAATCCGAGCGCAACTCGCATTCGCGGAACGAGCGCGGAGCCTTCACGTAGCCGCGCTCAATCTGCAATCCGCACTGGAAGACCTTCTCATCTGTTTCCACGGAGATGAAAAACTTGGAGCAGCCAAAGCTGACGTGCGAGGAAAGCGGTTTGGCCTCGCGGTCGGCGCGCGGCAGGAAGGCTATCCATTGCCAGAAGACGCCCCGGCCCCAGCGCTCCGTAACAAAGCCTTGCTGATAGCGCGCCTCCAGGGCCAGCTTGAGGATGCGTGTGATGCGCTCATTCTCCTCTAAATTTCCCACGTGAATGCCGCGGCGAAAATCCAAGTATTCCGGCCTAAAGCCAATCGCCGAGGTGGGCAAAGGGTACATGGGGGTTCATCTCCATGCCGGCTCCTTCGAGCCGGGGGGAATCGGCATGATTGTACCAGCGGAGGCCTGGATTCGCATTCGATTGTCCGCTTGCGACCGCCCTGCCGGGATTTAGCTGGGTTCTGGAGAAAGGGAAAGGACGCACATGAGGCGCGCAGACTGACTTAACAATAGTGGGACAAGGCGCACTGGGCATCGCCCGGCTGCGCCCCTCCTCACTAAATCCGCCCCGTTCTGTGCCTTACTGCGGCATGGGGGGCGGAGTAAAGATGCTATGGAAGAGCCAGAAACCCACGATGACCAGCAGCATGATCAACGAAATCGTCCCCAGAGCGCGAATCGGGACGGTTAACTTCCGGGTCTTCATCTCGATGATCGTTTGGGCTTGAATGGCCGTATCTTCCTTGGCGTCATCCGTCAAGGGAATCCAATCCGATTCCTGCTTCGTAAGGCTCCGGCGGTAAATGAGCAAGACGAAAAACGCGATCGTAATCACTCCCCAAACCGAACCCATGATAATTAACGTATTCATAATCGATCCTCCGGAAAACTCGGACACTATGTCGCTGAGCGAAAGCTAGTCTTCACGGGAGAAGGAAAGCAAGCGGCGTTCCAATCGAGCCATCACCGAGAAAATGCGGGGTGAGGGTTAGTTCTTGGGCGTGCAAAGGGCATTTTTCGGACTTAATGTCGCAGCGATTAACTGTCCAGCGCGAGAAATTCAAACCGACCTCAGTCTGCTTGGCAGCGGGGATCCTGGTCAATTGGGGTGCGCCCCCCTCACTTTATGCCCTTTTTCGAAGAGGAGGGCCTAGACCACGGCTCAGCCCTTGGCGTGAGCCAGACTCGGGGACGACCTACCCGTTACTTATTGACCCAATGCCAAATCCGGTGGCCGGCATAAGCGCCCCAGCCGCCGACGATGGCGCCGATGGCCAGACCCGTGCCGCCTCCGGCGAGAGCGCCGATCCCCATCGAAGTGCCGGCGATCCCCGCCATGAAAACGATTTCACCCTTGGAAATATGGCGCCGATGGCGGGGCCGGACCTCTCGCTCATAAGACCGCTGTTGCGCCGTCGAATTGGGGCGCACCGTGGTGGGCTGCTGGTCTTGTGGAGCAGCCGCCGGAGTGTTCGACGCCGTTAAGGAAGAAGCGGGCTTCTGCGCTGCCGATCCCGCGACCGGGCCATCAGCTACCAGCAGGCTGGGAACCAGTAATGTCAGGCAGAGCGTGGCAATCAATACGCTTCGTTTCATTGATAGACCTCCTTGGAGTTTGGCGTTAATTGACATTTGCTACCCTCGACTTTTTGGGGGGGGGAGCATAGGCGCCAGGTTAAGCTGTCTTTGGCTCGGTAGCGTGCTTAACTAGCGCCTATGCTTTGGGGGGTGAGGGCGTCCCGATCCATAGGGACGCCTGTGGTAGTACGCGCGAAGAATTCAGAATCGATTTCCTCAACCCCCTTGAACACAGCCTTGGTTTCTAATGCCCACCTTCCTCGCGGTGCTCCAGCTTGACGTCTTGAGCCGCAGGCGTGGGTGTGGTCACCGACGCGGCGGACGGATCAGGAGCAGGCGCGGCCGCTCGCAACGTGGAGCGGTACTTGGGCTCACTCAGGTAACCATGCACTGAGTCCTTGTCAATGCGGTTGATGACCAATTCCAGCGGCAGGGGGTAGCCGTCCGGGTAAAAGGTGATCGACTCATAAAGGTTGACGTGCTTGCGGGTGATCTCCCGATCGTCCACGAGTATCTGCAAATCGCAGTACTCGTGCTTGGCGTCGGTTTTCCGCACGCCGATGCTGATGGGACCGGCGTGGTGATACGCCTTTGATTTCTCGAAGCTAAACTCGTAATAGTTGCGTTCGCCCTTCTTTTCCAGGGTCACCAGTTCCTCGTGGTTGCGAGCAATGTCGGCGCCCAAATCCGTCCGCGCTGATTGCAGGTTCCCTTCCATGTCCGATTTGGCCTGTTGCAGATTGGCTTGGGTTTCGTCAATCCGCTTTTGGCTGTCCGCCAACTTCTGTTGCTGATCGCCGAGCTGTTGTTGGACTTGCTTCCAACGCGGGTCATCGGCGGGCACGGGGTGGGCGGCGCGGCGCGTGGTATGCTTTGTCGCTTCGCCGCTGCGGGGCGGGAATTGTTCATTCTTCGCGGCTTCAGTTTGAGCGCGCGCGGCTTGTTCCTGCGCTTGGGCGACGCTCAAGGCGTTGACTTTTGCGATCAACGCATCCTCTTGACCCTTCGCCTGGGTCAGTGCGGCACTCAGTTCCCCGCGTTCAGCGATCAACTGCCGGGCAGCGTCGTGTTGCAGCCACCCATATCCCGCAGCGATGCCCGCAACGAGCGCGAATCCCACGACGGCGACCTCCAGTAACACTGAAGGGGTTTTTGGGAAATCTTCCACGTGAGAAGATCCCGTATTCTGGGCAGGCTCTTTCGGCTCACCTGAAGGCGTTCGCTCTTCGTTCATGTTTCCCTCCCGTTCACGATTTGCCTTGCAACCAAAGCGGAATCTAAGAAGGCAGATGGAGGGCCATCCGCTCAAAATCATAAGTGCTTATGTTCGAAGGGATTAGGCGAAGAGGCGAAAATGGGGCAGGTTGCCGCTAAGGACAAAATTTCCAGGAGCGAGAAGATTTTTCAAGGTGAAGAATCAGGGTGGACTCTTAATAACGCCCGCGCCCCAAATTTCTTGTTCAAAAGGGTTCGGACCGTTGCATTATAGGGGGCCTGAATAATGAGCGCTCGGTTATACAACTGGAGGACTCTATGAAACGCCGTTCCTTTTTGCAGTTAGCGAGCCTCGGAGGGGCCGCGGGGTTAGCAGGCGCAGCGCCGCTGGCGACGGCCGCCCCGCCGCCGCTGAAGATTACCCGCGTGCGCTTTTATCTGAATCCCCTTTCGCCCGTATTGTTCAATCAGAGTTTCCACATCGTGACCATTGAAACCGACCAGGGCGTTACCGGCGTGGGCGAAGGCGGGAGCAAAGACACCATCGAGCAATGCGCTGCCATGATCATTGGCGAAGACCCTTCGCGCATCGACCACCTCTGGCAGATGATGTTTCGCGGCTACTTCTACCCGGCGGGCCGGGAAAAGCTTGATGCTCTGGGCGCCCTCGACCTGGCGCTTTGGGACATCAAAGGGAAAGCCCTGGGTGTACCCGTGTGCGACTTGCTGGGAGGTGTTTCCCGGGACCACCTGGAGTGCTATTCCACGGGATTCCCCTCCCATGGCAGCCTGAAGGAATCGGCGCGCGCCTGCATCGAGGCCGGCTTCCGCGCTTATCGCCACGCCACGGCCGATCCCCCGTCCGGGCAACCCTTCAACTCGCACGTGATGGTGGATAAGACCTACCAGGACTGCGTCGAGATTCGTGAAGGTGTGGGCAAAGACGGGGATTGGGCGCTCGATTACCACACCCGGCTGGATTTCCCCGACGCGGTGCGCCTCAGCACGTTAATCGAGCCGCTGGCGCCCTACTTCGCCGAGGACCTGATCCGTTCTGAAGACCCCGGCGTCTATCGGCAATTGCGCCAGCATGTGAAAGTTCCGATTGCGGTGGGAGAACAATTCGGCAGCAAGTGGGATGTGAACGAGCTCATCGAACAACAGCTCATTGACTACGCGCGCGTGACCCTCCCCAACGTGGGCGGCATCACCGAGTACATGAAAATTCAGGCGCTCTGTGAAACCCATTATGTGGGCCTCATCCCGCATTTCACCGGGCCCGTCTCCGAAGCCGCCCTGGTGCACGCTTGCGCGGTTTTCTCCGGGCCGGTGCTTTTGGAAATGACGCGCAACGGCCCCGGCAATATTCCACACTTGCCGGAAAGCTACGACTTCCGCAATGGCAAAGTGTGGCCAAATCGCCGCCCCGGCCTGGGCATGACCCTCGACACGAAGCCGTTGCAACTGGTTGCGGAGATCACGGAGCGCAAGCGGTCGAACCCCATGTTCCAACGGCCTGACGGGTCGATTACCAATTGGTGAGGGGTCCGCCAGGCCCGATGGTAACTGAGGTTTACAAAGTGTATTATTTCCTGCTATTATTATCGTAGGTGTAGTGCCTCTCGCGGATGTTACTTCCACAACCCGGGATTGCAATGGGACGTGGCCGGCGCGAGGCGGGGTATCGAAAACATTGCGCAGCAGCGGAGGAAAGCACGTGTGGCGGGAGATTGCAACTTGCAAAGTCTGCGGCTGGCGCGGCTGGATTATTCATCATAACCCAGAGCGTTGTGCACGTTACCTCAAGATCCGGCAGATGTATCTTGCCGGGATGACGAGCCGCGCCATTGGACGAGAGTTGGGCTCTTCCAACACCCTGGTGATCCATGTGTTGAGGGCGGTAGGAGTGAAGACTCGGCCCCCTGGCGGTCTGAACAACCCGGGCGGCATAAATGGCCGATCGCGGCTCACCCCTTTGCGTCGGCCCGAAGTCAATAATTCATAAATCGATCAACGAACCAATGCCGGTCCGATTTCCCAGCAAACAACCGCAAACCGCGAGGGTGTTGTAGAATATCAGGCGCCTTCCTGGTCAGGTTTGCGTCCGATATCCGCGCCTACCCCTGTTATTTCGGCAAAATAGCGGATCGACGAGGTGAGTCCGGAATACCTGCCGATACGCCCGGCTGGATATTCGTGGCAGGGAGGGCGAACAAAGGCATTGAGTAGAACCGAACCCCGATGCTGAACGATTTTCGCCAACTTTTGGGCCGGAACCGGAATTACCGCTACACCTGGATCGGCCAGGTCGTGAGTGAAATCGGCGATCACTTCAACAACATTGCCGTGTTCAGTCTGGCGATGGAGACGACGCATTCCGGGCTGGTGGTGAGCGGCGTGATGCTGTCGCGGGCCGTACCCGCGGTCATGGCAGGGCCGCTGGCCGGTGTGATCCTCGACCGCTTTGACCGCAAGCGCATTATGATCGCCAGCGACCTGATCCGCGCCGTGGTGGCCCTGGCGTTTGTGCTGACGGTCCACCATCATCAGACCTCGCTGCTTTATGGACTGAGCGCGCTGCTCATGTTTGCATCGCCTTTTTTCACCAGTGGCCGCACTTCCATCCTGCCGTCCATTACCAGCCGGGAAGAATTGCACACCGCCAACTCGCTGACCCAGACCACGCAATGGACCACCCTGACGGTGGGCACCATGGTGGCGGGCTTGAGCGCGGCGAGCCTGGGATACCAGTGGGCCTTCGTTTTGAACTCCCTCTCCTTCTTCGGATCGGCGGCCTGCATCTGGCAATTGCGCGGCTCGGGCAGCTTTCGGGCGAAGCGCGAGGCGTTAACGGAATAACAGGTGGTACGGCCCTGGCACGAGTACAAGGAAGGCTTGCGCTACATGCGCTCGTCGCCGCTGATCCTGGGAATTGGCCTGGTCGGGGTGGGCTGGGCCACGGGCGGCGGCGCTGCCCAAATTCTATTTACTTTATTTGGCGAGCAGGTTTTCAACCGCGGCCCGGCGGGAATCGGCATGGTGTGGAGCGCCGCGGGTGTGGGCCTGCTGGTGGGCGGGGCCTTGGCCCACGTTATCGGCCAGCGAATCAGCTTCCGCAATTACAAGCGCACCATCGTCATCTGCTATGTTATCCACGGCGGGGCCTACGTGCTCTTCAGCCAGATGCAGAATTTCGCGGCGGCCCTGTTTTTCATCGCCCTCTCCCGCGCGGGCGTGGCGGTCAGTTCGGTGTTGAATGTCTCGCAATTGCTCCGGCGCGTTCCCGATGAATTCCGGGGCAGGGTGTTTTCCACGGTGGAATCCTTGGTTTGGTCAACCATGATGGTTTCCATGACCGCGGCGGGCGTCGCTTCCCAGTACCACGGGCCGCGGACCATCGGATTTGTGGCGGGCATCCTCAGCTCATGCACCGCAATCTTCTGGGGCTGGGCGGATTGGAAGGGAAAGCTTCCTGAGCCTGAACCGCTGACCGTCGAACCCGCGGAAGTGGAGGTTCACGGCGAGCCGACGGTCTAGTAAAGTACCGCAGCACGGGCTTCCAGCCCGTGAAAAATCATGGCCAGGATGGCCATGCTACGAAGAGAGGCAAAAATGAGTGAGGCAAAACCGCTTGCGGTAATAACCGGCGCCTCCAGCGGCATCGGAGCCACCTTCGCGCGGGCGCTGGCGGCGCGGGGTTACGATCTGGCGCTAGTGGCCCGCCGCCAGGACCGCCTGCGGCAGTTGGCCGATGAAATCCACAATCACTTCCACGTGAACTGCACGTTGCTGGGGGCGGACCTGTCCCGGGAAGCGGAATTGCTTAGCGTGGAGGAATTCCTTGCCGGCGCGCCCAATCTCCAGTTGCTGGTGAACAACGCCGGGTTCGGAACCCTGGGACGGTTCTTCGAAGCATCCCTCGAAAGCCAGGACGCCATGCATCGCGTGCACGTGCTGGCCACCATGCGCCTGACGCACGCGGCGCTGCGCAACCTCACCGCGCGCGGCCAGGGCGCCATCATCAACGTGTCCTCCGTCGCCGCCTTTGTGCCACGCCCCGGCAGCACCAGCTATTACGCCACCAAGGCCTGGATCAACTGTTTCACCGAGGGTCTCTATCTGGAGCTGCAAAGCGCCGGATCGCGGGTGCGCGTGCAAGTACTCTGCCCGGGATTCACGATGACGGAATTTCACGACGTGTTGGGAACGGGCCGCGAATTCATCTCCCGCGCCTGGTGGATGCCCGCCGAGCACGTGGTGAGGGCTTCGCTGCGGGGCCTGGAAAAGGGAAAGCTCTTCGTGGTGCCGGGGTGGCGCTACAAGCTGCTCGTCTCGCTCGTGCGCCTGCTGCCGCGGGGAGTGCTGCACTTGGCGCTTTTAAAAGGGCCGGGGAGCCTGCGGCGCGAGCGGAAACCGCAAGGAGCCAGCAAACAGTAGGCAGTAAGCAGTTGGCAGTTGGCACGACAGAGCCTTGGAAGCCATTGGGTTCCCCGCTTGCCATTGGATTCGTCCCTTTCGTAGCGCCCGCGTCTTGCCTGCCCTTTTCGACCGGAAATTCGTCGTCGAGTTTTCTATCTCCCCATTCCCCTCTGATGAAAACGGCGTAAAATGGGAATCGCGGTCAGGGGCTCTGCCGCTTTCAGGGAGTCTCCGCCCACGCGGGGGTGCATCATGCCGAGAGTCACGCAACTGCTGATCAATGGTGTGAAATTTTCCGTCGATGTCGACGCCGGCGCGAGCCTGCTTAGCGTCTTGCGCGACGACCTCGACCTCACGGGAAGCAAGTACGGCTGCGGTGAAGGCCAATGTGGCGCCTGCACGGTCTTGCTCGCGGGGGCGCCGCGGCGCTCCTGCATTACTCCGGTGGGCGATGCGGCGCGAAAGCCCATCACCACCATCGAGGGCCTGGAGAAGGACGGCCAACTGCACCCGGTTCAGCAAGCGTTCCTTGATGAAGGTGTCATGCAATGCGGGTATTGCACGGCGGGAATGATCATGACCACCGTGGGCTTGCTGAAGGTTCATCGCGATCCGACCGACGAAGAGATCGCCCATTACCTCGAGGGCCACATCTGCCGGTGTGGAACTTATCCGCGCATCATTGCGGCGGTTCGCCGGGCGGCAAAGTCCTTGCAGGAGGTGCGCTCGTGAGAACATTCCGCGATCTTCCCGCGTCCGTCGAACCCGAGCGATACGAGCTGCGCGCGCGGCCCACTTACCACTTTGGGCTGCCGCGACGTGATTTTTTCAAGGTTTTGGGCGGCGGTATCGTGGTTTTCTGCCTCCTCGATAGCCCCCTCGACGGGCAGGAAGCCGGCCGCACCCGCCGGCGGCCCGACCAAGCCCTGCCCCAGGAAATCTCCGCCTGGCTGCACGTCAACGAAAATGGCGAAGTCAATGTTTACACGGGGAAAGTGGAAGTGGGGCAGAACATCCGCACCTCGCTCACTCAGGCCGTGGCCGAGGAGTTGAGCGTCGCGCCCGGCTCCGTCCACCTGGTCATGGGCGACACCGACCGCGTTCCCTTTGACATGGGGACTTTCGGCAGCCGCACGACTCCCACCATGAACCCGCAGCTTCGCCGGGCGGCTTCGGCAGCCCGCGAAGCCCTGATCGGCCTCGCCGCCGAGGCTTGGAAAGTGGACCAAGCCAAGCTGAGGGCGGCCAACGGCGTCGTCACGGACCCGGAATCGCAGCGAACCGCAAGCTATGCGGAGTTGGCCAAGGGACGCGAACTCGCCAAGGCGATTCCCGCCGAAGACCCTCTTACCCCTGCCGCCCAGTGGAAGGTCATGGGCAAGCCGCTCGCCAAGGTCACCGGCCGCGACATTGTTTCGGGCAGGCATCGTTATCCATCCGACATCAAGTTGCCGGGGATGCTTTACGGCAAAGTTCTGCGGCCACCGGCGTTCGGCGCCACGCTCACCTCCCTCGATGCCCATAAAGCGGAGGTGATTCCGGGCGTTACGGTGGTGCACGACGGCAACTTTGTGAGCGTCGCCGCCCCCAGCCCACGCGTTGCGGAAGGCGCCATCGCGGCCCTCAGCGCGACGTGGAAATCCCCGCCACAACCCTCGGGCGACGAGCTCTTTGAATATCTGAAGAAGAACGCCGAGTCCGGCGAGGGCCGCGGCGGCCATGCCATCGGCTCGGTTGAGAAGGGCCTGGCGGATGCAAGCCTGCGGATGCAGCAAACTTATACTGTTGCCTACATCGCCCACGCGCCTCTTGAGCCCCGTGCCGCGGTGGCCGAATGGAAGGACGGCAAACTGAGCGTGTGGACCGGAACCCAGCGGCCCTTTGGGGTACGCGGCGAATTGGCTGAGGCCTTCCGCCTGCCGGAAAACCACGTGCGGGTCGTGATGCCGGACATGGGTTCGGGTTATGGCGGCAAGCACACCGGCGAGGCGGCCCTGGAAGCCGCGCGCCTGGCCCAAGCTGCACGCCAACCCGTGAAGTTGGTATGGACGCGCGAGGAGGAATTCACCTGGGCTTATTTTCGCCCTGCCGGCGTCATCGAAGTTTCCGCCGGCGTCTCGAGCGACGGCGCCATCACCGCGTGGGAATTTCACAATTACAACTCCGGCGCGGCGGCCATCACCACCCTCTACAACATTCCCAATCAGCGCATACAGTTTCACGCCGTCGAATCGCCACTGCGCCAGGGTTCCTATCGCTCGCTCGCCGCCGCGGCGAACCATTTCGCGCGTCGGTCCTTCATGGACGAACTCGCGCACATGGCCAAAATGGACCCGCTCGATTTCCGGCTCAAGAACCTTACCGATGCTCGCTTGCGGGAAGCGCTGGAAGCTGCGGCGGAGAAGTTCGGTTGGGGAAAACCAAAACCTCAGCCGGGGCATGGCTTCGGCATCGCCGGAGGCTTCGATAAGGGCGGCTACGTGGCGACGTGCGCGGAGGTGGCGGTGGATCCAGCCACGCGACAAGTGCGCGTGGTGCGCGTCGTCACGGCGTTTGATTGCGGCGCGGTGGTGAATCCCGACGGGCTCCGCAACCAGATCGAAGGCGCGAATAATATGGGAATCGGAGGGGCGTTGTTCGAAGCCATCCAGTTCGAAAACGGGCGCATCCTGAATCCCCACTTTGCGCAATATCGCGTCCCGCGCTTCAGCGACGCGCCGGTGATGGAGGTCGTCCTGATCGATCGAAAGGACGTGCCTTCGGCGGGGGCGGGAGAAACCCCCATCGTAGGCATCGCGCCTGCCATCGGCAACGCTATCTTCGCGGCCACCGGCAAACGCCAGCGCGCCTTGCCCATGGCTCCGAAGGGGCTGTAGCGTCTCGTAGGAACACCCCTTATAGGTGAACGGAAAGTAATCTGGTCTTGTACCGCCCCATGGCTCGTCTGGCGCGAGTGGCGGTGGCGGACGAAGGACCGCACCCGCGGCCACTTCGGCTTTGCCGGCCGCAGCGATCCCGTGATGTTCCGCACCATTGCAATCAAATCGCTTAACTGAAGAGGGCACCCATTATGAACATGAATCCAAAATACTCTCGCCGCACGTTTCTCAGGACTCTCGGCACAACGGCTATCGCCGCACCCTTCATCGCGCGCGGCCTGATGGCGCGATCGCCCAACAGCACGCTGCGCCACGCCACTTTTGGCGCCGAGGGCATGGCGTTTTCTGACCTGACCCAGATCGGAAATTGCCAGGGAGTTGAGCTCGTCGCGATTTGCGACGTTGACCTTGGACGGACGGCCAAGGTCTTGAAGCTGTTTCCGCGAGCGAAGGTCTATCAGGACTGGCGCGAACTGCTCGACAAGGAAGGGAAGCACCTGGATTCAGCCAACGTTTCCACCCCGGATCACATGCATGCGTGCATCGGGGTGAGCGCCATGCAACTCGGAATAAATATTTACGGCCAGAAGCCGCTGACCCACGACATCTACGAATTGCGCCGCATGATGAAGACTGCGCACCAGAAGAAACTCGTGACCCAGATGGGAATTCATATGCACTCGTCGGCGCCTTTCCGCACCGCGGTGCGCGTCGTGGGGGACGGCGCCATCGGCAAGGTCAAGGAAGTCCACTCGTGGTGCCCGAAATCATGGGGCGATGCCTCCGCCCGGCCGGACCGAAGCGATCCGGTGCCCGCGAATTTCGACTGGAACCTCTGGCTCGGCGTTTGTGCGGATCGCCCGTTTATCGGCGGTGGATATTACCATCCGGGCAACTGGCGCAAGCGGCTGGATTTCGGAACTGGCACGCTCGGCGACATGGGCTGCCACATTTTCGATCCGATTTTCAATTCTCTGGGTCTGGCTGAGCCGATCTCGGTTCGTTCGGAAGGCCCCGCGCCGAATGAATGGAACTGGGCGCTCGATGGCAAAGTCTTTTACCAGTTTGCCGGGACGAGCCGGACGGCGTCCGATATTCTGCCCATTACCTGGTATGATGGCGCCGCCAAACCGCCTGCGGAAGTCGCCGCCTTGCTCGAAGGCGACGGGCTTCCAGAAGCCGGTTCCATCCTCATCGGCACCGCGGGCGTTATGCTGCTGCCGAATTACCTTCGGCCAACCCTCTACCCCAGGGCAAAATTCAAAGACTACGAATACCCCGAGCCCGGCGAAGTTAATCACTATGCCCAGTTTGTCAATGCCTGCCGGGGAGAGGGCAAAACCACCACAGGCTTCGCCTACTCCGGTCCGCTCACGGAGGCCATCCTGCTGGGAGGTATCGCTTCGCGCTTTCCCCAATCCACGCTGAAGTGGAACGCGAAGAAGATGAAATTCAATCTTTCCGAGGCCAACCACTTCCTCCGCCGCAAGTACCGCAAGGGCTGGTCGGTAAAGGGAGTGTCGTAGAATGTAGAAACTACAGGCGTCGGCCATGCCGACGCGGCGCGCAGGCAGGAGGCCTGCCCCTACGAGACGTGCAAAACAACAGAGCTTCTTGACAGATTTCACGAACAAGTTTGTCGGCAGGCGTGTTCAGCTTCCAGCTAAGCCTTCGGCCCGTGCTGAATCAAATCTATTTTGTGAAAACGTCTTCTGGCTTTTCGGGGAAGCCAATCACGCCTCTTGACCTATCGAACTGATAAATGCGCCGCTGTGGCCTTGCTTGAAACGGGAGCTTTCGAAGAGCATTACCATCCAGTGCGGCGTTCAATTCCGGCCTCTGGCAGGCTGCCACCGCCTTGCTGTGCAACTGTTCCTTGATCTGGCGCTGGCTTTCAGCGAGGTTCGTCAACTCATTCGGATCGTTGCGCAAGTTGAACAACTGCTCACGGCCGCCATTGGCCATAAAGATGTACTTCCAATCCCCAGAGCGAACCATCACCTTGAACTGCCGGCTTCCGGGATGGCTATAGTAGCCGAGCAAATCCGAGCGTTCTTGAGGAGTTCCGGTCTGAATGCCCAGGAGGTCGGTTCCCTGGCGAAGTTCCTGGTGGCCGGCTGCGCCGGTCGCGATTCCGAAGAGGTCCGTGTGACATGCCAGGTCATTTCGGATCTGGCCAGCGGGAATCCTGGCGGGCCAACTGACCAGGAAGGGAATGTGGCAGGAGCTCTCAAAATAGCTCTCCTTTTGCCAGCCGTGATGGTCGCCCAAGTGATCCCCATGGTCAGCAAAGAAGCAGATGACGGTGTTTTCCGCGTCCCCCCGCCGTTCGACCGCGTCCAGAATGCGGCCGATGCATGAATCGATGTAGGTAATCTCGCCGTAATAGCGCGCTTTCAGGACACGCGCGTGCGACGGCTCGATATCCTCCGCCCACACCGCATAGTTCATCCAGGGAATCTGCTCATCCATGAAGTCGTCTTTCAGGTCTCCGATCACCGGATTGGGCATGCGGTCCGGATCATACAACCTATTGAAAGGAATCGGCGGCGTGAAGGGGGGATGCGGACCGATGAACGACACGAAGCCGAAGTAGGGCTGGTTGTCCCTCCGGCCGAGATGATCGACGGCTTGAGCGGCAGCCCACCCTTCCACGGTCATGCTGGCAGGCAGCGGGCTCATCTGCGGCATGTAGTACATCTCGGTGCGTTCGCCCATCAATTGCTCAAGGAAGTTGAACTCGGAGTGCCTGGTGGTAATCCAGGAAGCGTACGAGTCCCGCATGCGTTGGTCGGAAGTGCCATACAACTCTTCGCTATGAAGGTGTACGTCGTAGCCCAACTCCTCGTCCCACGGATTCGTGTGGAACTTTCCGATGCCGAACGTACGGTAACCGAGGTCTTTCATGGTTTGCGCCAGGTATGGCCCACACCGCCCCGTCATCGTCGGCGCCTGGTTCGGAGCGGGACGCGCCGGCCCGTTTTCGAAGATGGCGGTGGTCGGCGGCAGGCAGCCGGTTCGAACGGAATACCGCGCCGGCACACACACTGGACAGGGTGCATACGCGTTGGTGAAGGCGAATCCGCGGCCCACCAGACGGTCGAGATGAGGTGTGTAGATAGTCCGGTTACCAAGCGCGGCGATGGTGTCGAACCGTTGCTGGTCGACCATCAAAAACAGGACGTTGGGCCTGCCGGGCGACTTCTTAACCTGGGGCGCCCCCAAACTGAATTCTGGGGATGAAAAAGCGGCGGTGGCCCCTGCCACCATCTTCAAAGCGGATCGCCTGTCAATGTTCTTCATTTCGCTCCCCCCTTTTTCCGAAATAGACTGAGCAGACCAGGATGAACATCAGTGGACGGGCCATGCTAACCCTGAGAGTGTAACAAGGTACTGGCAGCGGCGTCTCCAAAGAGATGCACTACGCCCCGTGCACCCACTCGCGGTAAGTGCAATTGGAATCTGATGTGAGGAGGGCCTGGGTCGCAGATCCCGTGGTGTTTGCGGAGACGAGGGGTACAGCGCCGGCACACGAGAAGAGGCAGCGTCTCAATTGATTGTCTCGGAAGGTCAAAAGTCTGGTAGCGGGGGGGAGGATCGAACTCCCGACCTAGGGATTATGAGACCCTCGCTCTACCACTGAGCTACCCCGCCAAATATTTTCAGCCGAATTCGCGAGCGGTCGCACAACTCACCATAGTAGGGTATACCCGCGCAGGAGGTCAAGAAAGCGGCACGACCGAATGTTCACCTTAAATTGACTCCGCTCTATCCGTTATTGTACTTTCAATATGCGGATATACTCGATTCGGCTTACTCGGGCGCCCTACACTGTCTAAGACCTCCCGTTTTCCGGGAGCTGTTTTCGCCATCGCGGTGGAAACGGGATGGAGTCTTGCGCCGTCAAACGAGCAGGAGGAAAAAGGAATGGAGAAAATCAGCGAAGCCACGCCGGGGGATCAGACGCAGAGCCGGCGGGGTTTTGGCTACGCCGTCATTTATGCCTTGGGCTCTTTGATTGGCGCAGCCTTGGCAATCCCGGCCGCGCTTTACCTGTTGCTTCCTCCCAAAACGCGCAAGCAACAACCCTGGGTCGAAGCCGGCGACCTGAGCCAGCTACAACCCGGCGCCCCTCAGGAAATGACCTTCCGCCGAATTCACGCGGACGGGTGGAAAATCTACAGTGAGAAAGGAACGGCATGGGTGGTAAAGAACCCCGACGGCAAGATTCTCGCCTTCTCACCCGTCTGCACGCATTTGGGCTGCGCCTACCATTGGGACGCGGACAAGTCGGATTTCCTTTGCCCTTGCCACGGATCTGTATTTGCCCTCGACGGAACCGTCTTATCGGGACCTGCGCCCCGTCCCCTCGACCGTTTTGAAATCAAAGTGGAGAATGCCCGCCTGTGGTTGGGACCGGTACATCAAGCCGGTGAGACATCATCATGAGGGAATTCAAACGAAGGGTCTTTGCCTGGTTCGACCACCGCACCGGCCTGGAATCGGGCATTCGAAACTTTCTCTATGAGGAAATTCCCGGTTCGAGCGGCTGGCACCAAGTGTTGGGCAGCGTCGCCATCTTCTTATTCCTGGTTCAAGCCTTTACCGGCATCTTACTTGCCTTCAATTACGCGCCAACTCCCGGTGACGCTTATAACAGCCTGAAATACATCATCACCGAGGTGACGGGAGGTCGCCTGATCCACGGCCTGCACCACTGGGGCGCGAGCATGATGATTGTGGTGGTGGTGCTCCACATGATGCAGGTGTTCCTCTTCGGGGCGTACAAGAAACCCCGCGAGGCCACGTGGATGGTGGGCGTGGTTTTGCTTCTGCTCACCCTGGCATACGGGTTGACCGGATATCTCCTGCCCTGGGACAACCGCGCGTATTGGGGCACGGTCGTCACCACGCAAATCGCCAGCCGCGTTCCGCTTCTGGGGTCCTACCTCAGCCGCTTTCTGGGAACCGATGGGAGCGTTGGCGTGGTAACCTTCGCCCGCTTTTACGGGCTCCACGTGCTCATCCTGCCCCCCCTCACCACCTTCCTGATCATCTTCCACATCCACCTGGTGCGAAAGCACGGCGTCGCGCCCACTCCCGGAGATGCGGGTCCAACCAAGAAGTTTTTCCCCGAGCAGATGCTCAAGGATGTCATCGCTATTTTCACGGCGTTCGTGATCCTCTACCTGATGGCCCTGTTCGTGGCCGTTCCGCTCGAGCGCCTGGCCGATCCAACCGATCTCACCTATGTTCCCCGCCCCGATTGGTATTTCCTTTTCCTTTTTCAAACCCTGAAATTCTTTAAGGGCTCGCTGGAACCCTTGGGGTCGGTTCTCCTGCCCAGCCTGGGTGTGCTGGCCCTGTTCTTGACGCCTTTCGTGGATCGGGAAAAGGTGATGAGACTCACCCAGCGGACCACCGCCCTGGGAGTGGTGGCGCTGGCCGCCATCGGCTGGGGTGCGCTTACGCTTGCCGCGCTGAGGACCACGCCGGCAGCGCCGGAGCAGCAAGCGAGCAATCTGCTGCAAGCCGCGGACTGGAATCAGTTTTCGCCCCAGGAAGTTGCCGGGCTGGGATACTACCGCCAGGAAAAGTGCCAGGCTTGTCACAATTTAACGGATGGCCCACCCAAGGTCGGCCCCAACCTGGCCACTGCGCGCGAGCACAAAAATGCCGCGTGGATGATCAAGCACTTTAAGAATCCCAACCAGGTTGTGCCGGGCAGCAACATGCCGCCCATCCTCCTCAGCGACGCGAAACTCAATGCGCTGGCGGCTTTCCTGCTGAAACTGTCGCCGGAGAATGCCGATGCCACGGCCTCGGTGCCCGACGACCTGGTGCATGGAGCGCAACTCTACGAAGCGCAAGGATGCGGGAATTGCCACATGGTGAATGGCATTGGGGCAAAGCTGGGACCGCCGCTGAATGGGGTCGGCACGCGGCGGAGCAAGGAATGGATCGAGCAACACTTCGCCAACCCTGCCGCCATGTCTCCCGGCAGCATCATGCCGCCCTCCCAATTCTCCCCTGCGGATATGCAGGCGATCGTCAACTATTTATTTTCGCTGCCGGGCGCGTAGGGTGGGTACCGGAAAGGGCGCGGAATTATTTCACAGCGGCGTGAGCACGCTGCGCGTGCTCCCTCCGAAAAATGTCAGCGACTTCCAAATCGCGTTCGTGGGTCAACTCTCCCCAATGTTCATCGGTGATCATCTTGCGAATTTGCTCGATGCGCTCAGAGGGCAGTGGGTGCGAGCGAAAGTAACCCTGGATGGTTGCAATCGCCACTGTTGAGAGTTCTTCCTGCGGCGACTTGGCGCGCCGCACGTATTCTTGATAAAGGCGGTCGAAGGTTTCGAACATGCGCACGGCGCCCAGGGGAGAATACCCTGCCCACACCGCCAGATGTGTGCCCTCGCGGTCAGCTTGGAGTTCCTGGTCCTTCTTATAGCCGGCTTCAAAAACCGCCACGGGAATCTCCGCCAATTCGCCCAATGGAATCTTCCGCAGGCGCTGTTCCATTTGCACGCGCTCCGCGCAATGGTAGTGGTCAATGTGCTCGACCTCGTGGCCGAGGATCGCCGCCAGCTCGTCCTCGCTGTCCATCAGCGCGATCAACCCGGCGCCGATGTAAACATGCCCACCGGGCAGCGCGAAGGCATTTACAAAATTCATATCCGGAATGTAGTGAAACTTGTAGGGCAGCTTGCGATGAGCCCTTGCCGCCACCTTGGCCCCCACGCGGTTGATGTAATCCCCCACCACTTGGTCCTGCTGCTCCTGTTCCGGCGTCAGGCCGGCTTTCCCGCGGAGGCGCCATGAAACTTTCCACGCCATCCGGTTGCCAATGTCGATTTCTTCCTGATCGGAGAGGGGGGTTAGCGAAACCGGCAGCCGGCTCAACTCCCACTCGGAGTCGGCGATGAAATAGAGGAGGGCCTCGGGGGTGACGTCTACTTCCACAGGATGCCGTTCCGACCACACCAGCGCGGCGATTCCCAAGGCCACGACCAGAGCGAAGGTGATCCAACGTTTCATAGGTAGCGCCGTATGGCCTCACGATAACGCGTGTAGAGGAACGAAACCCCCAGCAAGGCGGCCCCCAGCACGATGAACGTCAAGTAGCGGTCGCGCGGTTGCAGGCCCCAAACGTCGTGCAACACAATCTTGCCCACGCAAATCAACAACAGCCCCAGGCCGGAAAGACGGTAGCTGCGCTGGCCCACCGCCAGCGCAAAGAGGAAGATCGCCACCGCTTCCACTCCCCAAGCCACCGTCACCATGCCCTTGGGCACTTCCAGCGCCAGAAGAACCGTCAGCAGGAAAAACGGGATGAAAAAGAGCATCTGCTCCGGGCGGCGCTCAATCGCATTGAACACTCGCCTCCAAAGGCTGGGTATGACGAGGTGCTTCTCCGGCGGGCGCCGCAAAGGGAAGGCAAAGGCCAGCGCGGCAAAGAGCAGCGCTACGGTTACGCCGACCGTCATGCTGCGGCCTTGTAATGTGGGTGCGGGAAAATAACTCCGCTCGTAGAAATTGTGCAGCGTGCCGCGCACCAGGACCGCGGTGGCCAGCAGCAATCCTTGGTGCAGGAATATTCTTTTTTCGTAACGCCAGGCAATTGCCACCAACGTCCAGATCATCGCCGCCCACGCCGCCACCACCCAGTCGGCTTCCAATTCGAAACGCGCCCATCCGGTCAGCGTGAAGGTCCCCAGAAAGCAAAGCATCTCCGCCGCCTTCCCGCGCCGGTCAGGGTCAAGGGCGGCGTCACCGGAGGTATCGAGCACTCCATACACGTAGAAGAAAGCGAGCGCCAGAGGCACGGTGGTGTAGAACCGCGGGCTCAGCTCACCCGGGAATCCTGCGGCGTTGAAGTTCACAAAGAAAAGGCGCAGGAAGCTGAGCGCGAACGCCAGGTACGCCTGCAAGCGCAATTGCGGCCAACGGCGGGCGCGGCCGGTTTCAAACAGCGCTAGTCCCAGGAGCGTCCAAGCCAGCGCCACGCTCACCGGCTGTAATTCGTACCAGGCAAGCAACCCGACCAGCAGCGATGCGGCCCAGGTATGCCCGGAGGAAGCATGTTTCACGGAAGGCGTTCGCGGCAGACCCGACCAGTGTCCACTGGCGTACAACATGGCGGCCGCGAGCGCCACCGTCTCCAGTCGGACCTGGAGGTGGTGGTGAATGCTTGGTTCTCCCAGGTTCACCACCAGAATGCGGAAAAACGCCAGGGCGGACGCCGCGTGGGCCTGGTAGACGAAGTCCCGGATGTTTGTCCGCGAACCCAGCACGAGAAGTGAGAGCCCAAAGGCAGCGAAACCCACGGCCACCCACGCCTCGGGCGCGAGCCACCAGATGCCGATCATGGCGGTGACGCCGGCGGCGTAGGAAAGCCCCCGCCGAACCTCTGCCTCCAGGGGCGATTCCGCCAAGTCCGGGGAGCGGCGCCCCAGCGAATGGGCGGCGCAATAGAAAACCAGAGTCGTGGCGGAGAACTCCATGATGCCGCGGAGCAGTTCGGTGCCGTAGAACCCCTTCCACTGGGGGTCAAAAATTTGCTCCAAGGCGAAAAGGTTCGACTGCTGAAAGCTGAAGGCGAACGCCACGTACGCCTGCCAGCGCAAATGCGGCAGGCTGCGGGCGCGCCCGATTATAAGCAGCGCCAGGCCCAGCAACAGCCACGCCTGCGCCGCTCGCATCGCGTCCAGTTCGTACCACGCGACCAGCCCGACCAGCAGAGATGCCGTCCAGGTGTGCGCTGAGGGGAAATATCGTACGGTGACGGTTTGCGGGAGGCCTGCCCAGTATGCGCAGGCGTAAAGCATCGCGGCGGTCAGCCCCACCGTGACGAGCCGGAGCATGAGATGGTGGTGAATGCTCTCGTCCCCCAAAGTCACCACCAAGGCGCGGAGAAACGCCAATGCGGCCGCCGCGTGGGCCTGCCAGACAAATTCCCGGACGTTGGTCCGCGAAGCCAACACCATCAGCGTTAGCCCCAAGGCGGCGAAACCCACTGCCACCCACGCCTCCGGTGCGAGCCACCAGATGCCGATCACCGCGGTGACGCCCGCCACGTAAGAGAGCACGCGCAGAAACGCTGTCTCGAAGCGCGATTCCGCCAAGCGCGAGGAGCGGCGCGCCAACCAGTGGGCGTCGCCATAGAAAATTAAGGTGGCGGCGGCGAATTCTATAATGCCGCGGATCAGCTCACCGGCGTGGAAACCTTTCCACTGGGAGTCAAAGATCTGGTGCAAGGCGAAGCGGTCCAACTGAAAGGCGACGAGCATGCTCGCCATCAGGCCCAGGCGGCAGAAGAGAATTTCATCCAGGAAGACTCCGGCCAGAAACAGCCCTTCCGCTTCTGCCAGCCAGAGGATGGGCAGCGTCTCGCCCGAATATTTGAACGGAATCGCCGCCACCATGAGGGTGGCGCCGACGACGCTGAGCAGCACAAACGCCGCGCGCCGGCGTCGGGCGATGGGCAACTGCCCCAGCGCGAATTCCACCACGCCCAACGCCAAAAGGAATCGGAAAGCCCATTCCGGATGCACGGATTGGTACTTCATCAGGCCAAGGAGCAGGAAGGTGTTGAGCAGCGCGGCGACGGCGGAAACCTTTTCTTCCGCCTCGGTCACCCCCCGGCGCAGCAAATAGGAAGCGCGAAACACCAGCCAGTAGAAGATCAGCAGGGCGGCGCTCGGCATGAACTCCGGGAAAGGATGGTGTTGCTCGCCCATGGGTTCGATGATGGGCCGCAGCCAGTAATAGTGGTTGAAGTAGCTGGCGAGAATGCCGCAAATCTCGAGTTCAAACCATTTGCGCCGCAGCACGATGATGACGAGCGCGAGCGCCAGAATGGCCCCGGCGGAAAGACTGTAGACATTATCTTTGCTGATGGTGACCGTGGTGAAGCCGAGCAGCAACGCCATGCCGGTGACCACCTGCGAGTTGTAACGCAAGGTGTGCACAACCATCACCGCCGCGACGGCCAACAGCAAAACCAGGTCGAGAACCTGCGAGTTCAAGACCCGCGCCGGGGCAACGTGATACATCGCATACGTGGTGAAGAAAGTGAGCGCCCAACCGCCGCCAATCCCCACGCGAGCCAGCAGGCGATAGCGCTCATTGCGCTCGAAGAAGATGCCCGCGCCCAAAAGCGCGCCGCTCACCGCGAAACCCACCAGCACCTTCCCCGCCGGGCCCAGTTCGTGCATTTCGTAAGCCAGGAATAGCGCGACCCCAATCACCAGAATGCTCATCCCCAGCTTGTTGAGCCAGTCGGTGCCGAGAACTTCTTCCATGCTCAGCACACGCTTGGCGGTCTCGCGCGAAAGCGGCTTGTGTGCGCCCAACATTTCAAAGTGCGGCGGCGCAGGCGGATTCCCTATGGGCAGCATCGCGGGGGGCGCGATCGAAGTACGCGGCGCACTGGGTTGGGCAGTTGCAGCCGGTGCGTGGGGCGCGGGGGGCGTGGGGTGCGCCATCGAAGCAGGTGGTGCGGTTGGTTTGGGAATTGCAACTGCTGGTGGAAGCGTGGTGAGTGCGGGAGGTACGATCGACGCAGGCGGTACGGCTGGCTTGGCAGTTACAGCCGGTTCAGGAAGCGCAGTGAGCGCAGGCGCCGAAGGAGTAACTGTGGCTGTGGGGCGCGGTGGTCCGATGGAAGGCGCTTCTGCTCCCACTGCTGCAACGGGAGGCTTGGGCGGAGCTGCCGCGGCAGGCGCAGGTCCCTCGCGAACCGTCGTTGCTTTGCGCAGGTCGAGGAGCGCTTGCTCCAATGCGATGGCCTGCTGCTTAGAATGACTTTGGAGTTCTTTAAGCTGCGTTTCAAGGGCGTGGACGCGCTGCGTGAGCTTCTGCCAGTTGTCCTGATTCTGTTCGGCCACCTTCTGGGCCGAGTGGGACCGCACCAAAGCTATAAGCGGGCCAATGAGGATATAGCAAACGAGACCAAACCCGATGAGTATGCCGAAGAATTCCACAGATATGACTCCGACGGAATTGCTGCGTATGCTAGCACCTAAACAGCAAGCAAACAATGATGCCTGGCGAGGGCGTCGCTAAGGCCTGACGCGGAGCTCGTCGTGTTTCAGCCAATTGACGAGAAAAAGCACGGCGATCACCAGCAACGGCCCTGCGATACCTACCACCCAATCGGGATGGCGCCGCCATACGCCCTTCGCGTACCACATGGCCAACCCCGCAAAGCCCGCCGCGCCGACCCATTCCCATCGCCAGGCCATCGCCAGCACTAACAAGACGATATAAACGGGAACGAGATGGATCAAAAGCGCCAGAAGGGTTTTCCCAAAGCCATAACCCTCATTGAATACGTCGAGCGCAAACAAGCTGAGAAAAATGGCGAAAGCAATGCAAATGACGCGCGGTGTCCAGAACAACAACCTCCTTGAAGCGGTGTTCATTTCTCCTCCTTCCAACCGAACTGAGCGGCGCGATTATACTCCGCAACGTGTCGAGGAGCGGCGCTCATGGGGTCCAGTCTGCCTGGCAAAACTGCAATCCGCAACGGGGCGTGTGACGGTTTGGGAAGTGTCACATCTCCTCGCGCTATTGGCTCGCCACCTTACATGAAAATGCGCGAAGCGCCTTGGACTGCGGCGGCTCGACCCCGCCTTTGTCATCGTCCTCGCCGCTATTTCAAGGCGGCCTCGAGCCGCCGCAATCCAAGGTGCCTTCTGCACAGTCATTTTCATGGCGGCGAAGAACCCGGCTGTTATAATCGCTCACAGGTGCTGACCAGGGTCGAGGTCGTGAGCGAATGACCTCAGGGGCACAGGCAGGAGTGCCTGTGCCACCAAGTGGAGACAGGGGCCAGGATGAGGATCGAATGAAACCCGTGGTGATCGCCGGAGGCGGGCTGGCGGGGAGCGAGGCGGCATGGCAACTTGCCGAGCGCGGCGTGGCCGTGACGCTTTACGAGATGCGTCCGACCTGCCCGACGCCGGCGCACAAGACCGACCGGCTGGCCGAACTGGTTTGCAGCAACTCGCTGAAGTCGAATGCCTCCGGGTCAGCCTCGTGGCTGCTGAAAGAGGATCTGCGGCGCGCGGGCTCGCTCCTGATGCGGGTAGCGGGCGATTGTGCCGTGCCGGGGGGATCGGCGCTGGCCGTGGATCGCGAGCGTTTTGCCGAGGGCGTCACCGCAGCCGTTGCCGGCCACGCGCTCATCACGCTGCGGCGGGAAGAGCTGCGCGAGATTCCGGACGAGGGTTTGGCCCTCATCGCTACCGGGCCCCTCACCTCCGACGCGCTCGCCGCGCAACTTCAAGCGTTGACAGGTTCCGAGAACCTGGCCTTCTACGACGCCATCAGCCCGGTGGTGGATGCGGAAACCCTGAACATGGAGCGTATCTTCCGCGCCTCCCGGTACGGCAAAGGGGGGGAGGATTACCTCAACTGCCCCTTCACGGAAGACGAATACCGCGTCTTCTACGAGGCGCTGGAGAGCGCGGAGACCGTCCAAGCGCACGAGTTCGAAAACGTGAAGTTTTTTGAGGCCTGCCTTCCCATCGAGGAGCTGGGGCGGCGCGGGTATGACACGCTACGCTTCGGCCCCATGAAGCCCGTGGGCCTGGTCGATCCGCGCACCGGGCGGCAGCCTTTCGCTGTCGTGCAACTGCGGGCGGAGAATCTGCGCTTCTCGAGCTACAACCTGGTGGGTTTTCAGAACCACCTAAAATTCCCCGAGCAGAAGCGAATTCTGGGATTGATTCCGGGACTGGAGAACGCGGAGTTCCTGCGCTTGGGGCAAATCCATCGCAACACCTATATCAACGCGCCCCGCTTGCTGAATCAGGACTTGAGCTTTCGCAGCTCGCCGCAGGTTTTCGTGGCGGGCCAACTTTCGGGCGTCGAGGGCTATGTGGAATGCATCGCAACGGGCCTGCTGGCGGGTCTGGCCCTGGCGGCGCGCGCGCTGGGCGGCGCAGCCGCAGCCGAAATTGTAGGGGACAGCGGCGCTGGCCCTTGGCCGAACGCTGTTCGGCCCTACTTCCCTCCGCCGCACACCACGGCGCTGGGGTCACTGGTGCACTACATTACCCACGCCGACTCGGGGAATTACCAGCCCGCGAACATATCTTTTGACCTGCTGCCCCCCATGGAAGGCCTGCCCCGCGCGATCGCACGCGACCGCCGCGCACGGCGAGAGAAGCAGTGCGAGCGAGCGCTGGCGGATTTTCAATCGTGGATTGCAGCCCCGACGAACTCACGAGCCGTGAGCATTAGGCAGGGAGAATAGTCAATGGTAAATAGACCGATGGCCATCGCAACCCCGAAGGGTTAGGCAGGGAGAATAGTTAATGGTAAATGGACCAATGGCCATCGCAACCCCGAAGGGTTAGGCAGGGAGAATAGTTAATGGTAAATGGACCAATGGCCATCGCAACCCCGAAGGGGTTGAAATTGAGTAGCCGTGGGCAAGGGCACGGTTTTTGTGCCCGCCGCCCACGGATCGCGCGGCAATCAATCTACCCGACCCTGAAAGGGTCGAACCGTTCGGCCCCTTCAGGGCCGAGACGTTTACCGTGGGTTTCACCCACGGCTACTCACGTCGCTCCCCTTCGGGGAGCAAAGGGCTGATAGCTGACAGGTGAAAACTGACCACGGACAGCGGACCACTGACAAAAGACAATCCCATGGATGACCTTCTCGACCGTTACATCAATTACCTCCGCTACGAGCGCAACGCGTCACCGCACACGATTCGCAACTACCAGAGCGATCTGCTGCAATTTCGAGACTTTTTGAAGGGGGGAGATTCTGAAGCTACGGTGGACGTGCGGTCCGTCGGCGCGCTGCGCATTCGCGGATTTCTGGCCTTTCTTTTCGAGCGCGAAAAAAAGAAAACTTCCATCGCGCGCAAGCTGGCCGCGGTGCGGGCGTTTTACAAATTCCTCGCCAAAGACGGCGTGCTGGCCACCAATCCCGCCGCGACGGTCTCCACCCCCAAGCTCGACAAAACGCTTCCCCGCATCATGACGGAAGAGGAGATGAACAACTTTCTCGACCGCGTGGCCGAGGCCGTTCAGAGTGGCGAACCCATGATGCGCCGCGACCGCGCCATTCTGGAATTACTCTATGCTTCTGGCTTGCGGGTAAGCGAACTTGCCGGCCTCGACCTGCGCAGCGTCAGCTTTGGCGACAGCATGTTGCTGGTGCGCGGCAAGGGCCGCAAGGAGCGCATTGTGCCCTTCGGTTCGAAGGCCAAACAGGCTCTGAATGACTACCTGCCCATACGCGAAAAGGTTTTGATGGAGGCGAAGAAAAGCGGGCAGACGGCGCTGTTTCTCAATACCAAAGGGGCCCGGCTGACCACCCGCTCCGTCGATCGGTTGTTAAAGAAAAATGTGAGGATGTTTGGGCCGAAGGTGAAGGTCAGCCCGCACTCGATGCGGCACGCCTTCGCTTCCCACTTGCTCACGGAAGGCGCCGACCTGCGCGCCATCCAGGAAATGCTCGGGCACAAGAGCCTGGCCACCACGCAGAAATACACGCAAGTGTCGATCAAGCAACTGATCGATGTTTACGACAAGGCGCATCCGAAGGCGTGAGGGGGAAGGCAGGAGATAGAAGCTAGGAGTTAGGAGCTAGGAGGTAGAAGCAAGGAGTTAGGAGTTAGGAGCCAGGAGTTATTGACATCTGCATAAAGAATGCAATAATGGGTGCTCAGGAGCAGAGCACCTATGGCCAGACTAAAGGGGAGTGGCGATTTATTGGAAGACCGGCGCAAGCGAGCTTTGGCGTTGCTGGAT
>JBEKNU010000047.1:0-32325 GCA_049522495.1 Terriglobia bacterium | reverse complement strand
CGGATACATACAGCCGCGGCCCGCATGGTTGGCGGCGGGCACCGTGGTGGCTTGCTTGCTCATGGGTTTCGCAACGCTGCGCCAAAGTCTCTACTGGTCGGATGATCTCACCCTGAATTTTCGGGCGCATGAAATTGCTCCTCATAATGTTTCCGCAACCACCAGTTTGGCGGCAGCCGTAGCGCAGCGCGGAATGGATGGCCCGGCCATGGCGCTCTACCAACAAGCGCTTGCTATCCAACCGGATTTCTGGCGGGCAAATGTGAACCTGGCGTACCTCTATTATGCTCATGGAAACTTTCCGGAGGCTGGCTACTTCTTCGCGCGGGCCTGCGCTGCCGATCCCACGGACGGCGATCAATTCCTGTACCTGGGGATGGCGTTGCTAAGGATGGGGCAGTTTACCGAAGCGGAAAAGGCGGTCAGCACGGCTTTGTTGGTTCGCCCGCAGGGGAAGAACTACCACTTGGGTCTGGGTATGGTCCTTAGAGGGGAGGGAAGGCTTGTTGAGGCCCAGACGGAGATCGAAAGGGAACTCGCAGAGAATCCCCAGAACACGCAGGCGCAAGCTTTGCAGAAGGAAGTGGTGCAGCAGATACAGGCTGCGCCGGAAAAACTGCTCTCGAGACGGCCACCCAATGCCAGCCCCGGGCCATAAAGTAAGAAATTAAATATGTTATTTAACTATTTGAAAATATTGAGTATTGACCGATGCTTGATCACACCTCTCACTGGGATTCAGCAAACTCCGTCGACTCCGCGGCCAACTGCTTCTTGCTTCCCTGCCCAGGGTGGACCAGAATTCGATATCGGACCATCAGGGACTTGGCGGCGCCAAGGGTGTAGGGTTCAGCCCACAAAGGGGCCGGGCTGAAATAGCCAAACGAAGACTTGTCATTCAGAATGTTGTGCCAATACGTTGGGTAGCGGAAGCTCGATGGATGCTGGAAGATGGCAATGCCTCCGGTTTCCCCGCTGGCGGCATCCACAACCGAGAAATCTGCCCAAGCGGCCTTCTGCCCGTGGGTGTTCTTGGCGGTGCTTCCACCCGGCGAGTCTTCGTGACCTTCGCTATCAATTAAGCGCCAGTTGCGGGTGTCCTGGGAGATTCGCACCGAGAGGCCGGCATATCCTCCTCCGGACGTTCCCCCCTGGAGGACAACATCCTGCTGGCCAGCTGTAAACGTACCCTGCCAATCAATCCGATAGCGACCGTCCCGGTCAGGTCTGCTCACCTGGATCTTTCGATCCTCCGTCAGCACGGCGGGGGCATTCGCGGCGTGATAGCTAAGGGTCAGTAGCAGGGTGGCTGAGTAATCGTGGTGAAGGGTTACGTTGACGTGCACCACCTCCGTGCGGCCCTCGGATTGACCCGTTCTTTGATCCTCTTCCCAATAGTTGACGCCATTGAGCATCTTCCACGAAAACCATAGTGCTCGGTGCCAGGGATGGTCGTGCGGGCTGAGACAGGTCAACACCATGCCGTCGGTCAAAGCCACGGGATGGAAGTAAGGCTTGGGGGTGTCGGAGCCATAGTTGAACTGCCAGACGATGCGGCCGCGGCTGAGAAGAGCAATCGATGCAGGGGTCTGTTGCCACTTGTATCGCGCGCGGTGAAGAAGCTCTTGACCGGCTTCGCTGGACGCGCTGGCGTTAAGTGAAACCACTAGACACAACGGCAATAGCATCAGGACCTTGAATCTACTCGCAGGAAACGCTTTGGCTGTGCCGAACATGCGACGCTACCCCCTCCATGCGCTTACCCCTGAAGTCTTACCAGATGCTGGAGCGTCACGCCTCATAACGCCAGGGGCTGCGCAGCGAGCGTTGCATCAGCCGGGCGGCTTCGGGATCGGCTGGGAACGTTTCCTTTTCCGGGTCCCACCGTAGCGTGCGATTTTGCACCTTGAAGGTAATCCACGCCAACTGGCAAATCGTCTCCGAGCGTACGGCTACGTCCTCGGGGCAGATCGTGCGTGCCCGGGACTTGACGCACTCGATGAAGTTCTGTTCGTGCAGATCGCTCACCGGCAGGTGCAGCTCATTGGGGCCGATCGTGGATTGCGCCAGTGACTTGGGTTCAGTCTCCAGAATCCCGCGATTGACGAAGACCCAGCCGTCCGGGCCTTCAAACGTGATGCCTTGCCGCACGCCCTCGAAGCCCGGGCCGGAGCCGGTAAAATGCATGTGCACGCCGTTGGCATATTCGAAATGGGTGTCCCAACTGATGGGGTTGTCGCAAAGGGCGTCATTGTGAGGCCAAACGGCGCTGCCCGTCACCGTGAAGGGTCCGGTCCGGTCGGTTCCGTTGCCCCACTGGGCGATATCGATATGATGGATGCCCCATCCGGCGACATATCCGAGCGAATAGTCGCTGATGTGGAACCAGTGGGGAGCGGTGAGGCGGGCGGTGGTGTAAGGTGCGTGCGGCGCAGGCCCCAGCCACATCTGGTAATCCAGCCAATCGGGAACTGGTTCCGGCACAATTTTTTCGAGGCCGCTTCTTTCATCGGTGAGTTCGCGCTCACCGCGGGCCGTGAGACTAAGGGGACGAATCGCCTTGGGCCCCGTGCCACTGCCCGCGCCCGCGTGCACGCCCACTTTAATGGTGTGCACTTTTCCGATGCGCCCGTTGCGGACCAGCTCACACGCAAAGCGAAACTCCTTGGAGGAGCGCTGCTGCGTGCCGAACTGAAAGACTCGCCCGTGGCGAACCACTTCTTCGCGCAGTAGCTTGACCTCGTCGATGCTCATACCCAAGGGTTTTTCCACATAGAGGTCTTTTCCCGACCGGACCGCCGCCAGCGCGTGCAACACATGCCAGGAATCCAGGGTCGAGATGCAGACGGCGTCGATGTCCTTCCGTGCCAGGAGCTCGCGAAAATCGTTGTACGCGGCGCAGACCTGCTGGTTGTATTCACCGTTCACCAGGTGCTGCGCCTGCTCCCGCCGCCAGCGGTTGGGGTCGCACACGGCGATCACTTCCACCTCCGGCTGGTAGATGAAGTGGCGCAGGTGGGCCTGGCCCATGTTCCCCACGCCGATAAAGCCTACCGTGACGCGGTCGCTGGGGGCAACCGCGCCGTCGCGCCCTAACGCCCTGGAGGGAATGATAAAAGGGAACGCCGCGGAAGCGCCGACAACCCCGGCGGTCCTTTGCATGAACTCGCGGCGATTGGTCTTTGAGACGCGCGACATGATGAGCCCTCCTATGATGGGACTTTCGCGGTGCACACTAAAGCACTTTGGAAAGGGCAAGTCAAGGCGATGCCCGCTCGTCACCTGTCGGCGGTCACTCTACTTATGTCTTAATGCGCAGGAGCAAGTACGTGCCTGCCAGGCCAAAAAGGATATCCGGCGACCAAGCGGCCATGGCGGGGGGGAGTTGGCTCACGTTGCCCATGGCTTCAAAGAGGCTGGAGATCGACCAGTAGACAATCGCGATGCCGATGCTTAAGGCGACTCCGGTCAGGGCGCCCTTGCCGCCCATGGTAAAGGAGAAGGGAATTCCGATGAGGGTCACCACGAAGGCGATCAGGGGGAAGGAAAACTTGCGGTAGAACTGCACGGAAAGCCGGACCACGTCAAAACCGCTTTGGCTGAGGTCGGCGATGTAGCGGCGCAATTCGAGCGCGCTCATTTGTTCCGACGGTTTGACTTCCTTTTTGAAATAGCTGGGTTCTTCTGTCAACTCCTTGAAAGTCGCCACCGAGAACGGCATGTAGTTGGTAACCCGGTCGCCCGTCAAGTCCCGCGACCACCCGTTTTCCAGGATCCAGCCGTGAATCGGGTCTTCCCAAAAAGCGCGCGCCGCTTGCAAACGGCGGGTCATGCGGAAAGTGACGGGGTCAAATTCGAACACCGAAAGATTGGCGAAGACATTCTTATCAGGGTCAAAGAATGTGTAGTTGTAGATGCGGCTGGAGCTTCCGAATATCCACTGGTGATCGGGCCGATAGAAGGTCTGGGCGGGTTTGCCTTTGATTTGATTGCGCAAGCCGTTCTGGCGCTGGTTGGTTTCCGGCAGCACCCGGTCGGCAAACAAGAACATGCCCGCGCTGAGCAATGCGGTCAAGGCCAGCACGGGAACCGACAGGCGGTAGAGGCTGACCCCGGCGGATTTAATCGCAGTGACTTGGTTGGTTTTGGTCAGCAGCCCGAAGTTCACCAAGGTCGCCACCAGAATGCTGAGCGGCAGCATCAGGTAAACAACCTGGGGAAGGAGATAGCGGTAGTAATCCACCACCACGCGGGTGGGAACCTGGTTGCGAACGATGTCACCCAAAACCTGGAAGAAATCGAAGATGATGTATACGCCCGTGAAGGCGATCAGGAGGACGACAAAATAGAAGATCCAGCCGCGCAGGACGTAGATATCCAGGATTTGCAGGAATCGCCCGCCGACTTTGGCCGGCGCCGGCAGGGCGGAGGGGAGTGGTGAGTGGCGCCGGCGAGCGCGCCAATGCTGCCAGCGTTTCACGATGTCATCGAAGGCATCCTGGATAAACATCATGCGAGTCCGCACGTGGTTAACGTTGGAGAGCATGAAGATGGCGGCCAAGGCAAACAGGATGTTGGCCAACCAGAGCCCGATGATCGGTGATACGCGCCCCTGCCTGGCAAAGCTCCACCCGAAGGCCATCAGGATGTAGTACACGAACACCAGCAGGATGCTGAGCATCAAGCCCACGGACTTGCCGCCCTTGCGCGTCGAGATCCCCAGCGGGATGCCCACCAGCGCCAGAACGATGGCCGCCACCGGCAGCGCAAAGCGGTAATGCATCTCCACCAGCGCGGGCTGGCGATCGCGGGGCTGGTGTGTGCGCTGCCAAAGCTGGATGACGTTGAGATAGGGCGGCGAGGTGCGCTCCAATGCCGTGCCCCCCTGATCAATGTCGATGGGAATTTCTGTATCCGTGAAGGAAGCAATGGAGTATTCATCCGGGTGCTGGGGATCGTATTCGTGCGTCGTGCCCTGCTCAAGGTGGAGCACAAAGCGGTTGCGGGCGGCTTCGTTGACAAGCACTCCGCTTTCCGCTAACGTAACCTTGATCGGGTTGCGCTGCGTCATGTCGGCGATGAAGACGCCGCTCCAGCTTGCCCGCGAGCTCGTCACGTCCTCCAGGTAGAGCAGCAGATTGGGGAGTTGCTCGATGAACACGCGCGGTTGGATCTCGTAGGGCACCTGGCTGGCTTTCAGCCCGGTCTCCATATGGTTCCTTTGGCGCGCGGCCTGGGGGGCGAGGAACAGGCCCATCCAGAGGGTCACCGCCCAGCCCGTTACCGCCAGGAGGATGACAGGGCGCACAAAGCAGCCTAGTCCAATCCCTGAGGCGCGCGCCGCGATGACCTCGCCATCAGCAGCCATGCGGCTCAACCCAATGAGCGTTCCGATCGATACGGCCATGGGAATGGTCATCATCAGGATGTTGGGCACGGGCAGAAGGAAGAGCGTAGCCATGTCGCGCAGCGGGACGTTGTGCCGCACCACCAGTTCCAGAAGGGTACCCAACTGGCTGATGAACATCACAAAGGTGAGGACCAGCAGCCCCAGTAGAGAGTAGGAGATAATCTCTTTCAGGATGTAGCGGGTCAGAATGCGCATAAGTTCGAACCAGGGACGCGCCGCACGGAACCCTTCGACAGGTCACCTATCGAGCCGCCCTTGGAGATGCTAGCACACCGATTTCCGCTGCGTAAAGGAATTGGCCTCAAGCCTCATGCCCCCAACCTACCTCATGCTCCTTTGGCACATGCACCAGCCTTTCTACAAGGACTTGGCGGAGGGCGTTTACACCATGCCTTGGGTGCGTTTGCATACGCTGAAGGACTACTATGGCATGGTCGCGGTCATGCGCGATTTCCCCTCCGTCCACGCCACGTTCAATCTGGTACCCTCCCTCGTCTTGCAGATTGAGGATTATGCCCGCGACACGGCGCGCGAGCCCGCCTACGATTTAGCTTTCAAGCCGGTCAGCAAAATGACGACGGCCGACCGCGAGGCCCTGCTGGCCTCTGCCTTTCAGATCAATTACGACAATCTGCTCAACCGCTACCCGCGCTTCCGCGAATTGTGGGAGAAGCCACACAAGGCCGGTTTGGCTGTGGCGGCAAAGGCTTTCACTCCCCAGGATATTGTTGACCTTCAGGTGCTCTCGCAGGTGGCATGGTTCGACGAGATCTTCCTGGCCGGCGACCCCGAAGTGAAGCGCTTGGTGAAGAAGGAGAGGGGTTATAGCGAAAGCGACAAGGCCATTGTTCGCAAGAAGGAAATACAATTATTTAATGTAACACTGGAAGAATATCGGAAGGCCGCCGAGCGCGGGCAAATCGAGATTTCCACGTCGCCCTTTTACCACCCCATCCTGCCGCTGCTTTGCGACACGGCCGTTGCGCAGGATTCGCACCCGGGGGTAAGTCTGCCGCGCCAGCGCTTCCGCCATCCGGAGGATGCGCGGGACCAATTGCGGGGCGCGGTGGCGCTCCACGAGCGGGTGTTTGGTTGCCGGCCCCAGGGGCTGTGGCCGAGCGAAGGAAGCGTTTCCGACGACGTCCTGCGTTTGGCCGCCGAGGAGGGCTTCCTCTGGGCGGCTACGGACGAAGGGGTGCTGGGGCGCACCAAGCAAATGGGATTCTACCGCCGCGGTGATGGCACCATGCAAGGCGGAGAAGATCTCTATCGCCCGCAAGCCCTGGCCACAGGCGGGAAGCCCATCTCACTCTTCTTCCGAGACCATCTGCTTTCCGATTTGATCGGCTTTGTATACTCCCACATGGACCCCCAGGCGGCCGCGGCCGACCTGTACCAGCGCATCAAAGCGGCCGGGCGCAGCACCGGGCAGCGGCCGGCGGTGGTTTCCGTGATTCTCGACGGCGAAAACGCCTGGGAGTATTACCCCGGCAACGGGCGGGAATTCCTGAAAGCCTTCTACGGGCGCATCGCGGCTGACCCGGAGCTGCGCGCGGTAACGGCCAGTGAGGCGCTGAAAGTCACCGAGCAGGGCGTCCTGCAGCACATCGTTCCCGGCTCGTGGATCAACGCCAACTTTGACGTCTGGATTGGCGCCGATGAGGACAATCGCGCCTGGGACATGCTCAGCGAGGCGCGGGATTTCTATGCGAAGCACGCGGAAAGCCCCAAGGTGACGCCCGAAAACCGCAAGCTGGCGCAGCAGGAAATGTGGGTGGCGGAGGGAAGCGATTGGAATTGGTGGTATGGGCCGGAACACTCCACCGCCAACGACGAAGAGTTCGACCTGCTCTACCGCAAGCACCTGAGCAACATCTACCGGCTGTTGGGGGGGTCGCCCACCGACGAACTGGCCGTGCCCATCAAGCGTCCGCGCGTGCGCGCCCGAACGGTGGCGCCCTCGGAGCAAATTCATCCCAAGATTGATGGCCGGGTCACCACCTACTTTGAATGGATGGGGGCGGGGCTTTGCCAGCCGGACTACCGCTCCGGCTCGATGCACGGCGTGGCCCAGATTATGGAGGCCCTGTATTACGGCTACTCCGACAAGGCGGTCTACTTACGCCTGGACCTGGGCGAGACCTTCCTGCACGATCATCCCGAGTTCGAAATCCGCGTCAATGTTGACAGCGAGAGCCGTGTCCGTTTGCACGCGTCGATCGGCGGGGGAAGCGTGAAGGCCGTGGAGTTTTGGAAGGGCGGGGAATCCCTGCCGGCGCCCCGGGGGACCGGCGACCAGGTGCAAGTGGCTTTTAGCCGGATCTTCGAGCTCCGGCTCGATTACAGCGTTCTGGATGTCGCACCCCACGAGCGGATCAACTTGCAGGTTTCCATCTGGGTGAATGGGCTTCCGCTCCAGGTTCTCCCCCAGGACGGGTGGCTGACGCTCGAGTTGACGGAAGATTTGACAAGCTGGTGAAGCAGTGCAGCGCCTACCGGTCCCACCCCTTGCCCCTGGAGTCCCCACGGATGTCGACGCGGCGACAATGAGAAGAATCCATTTAGATTCAATAGCCTCGGCAGCTCGACACAGCAATTGTAGCGGCGGTCTCCGACCGCCGAGTCGTCGATGGGAGATCGACCCGACAGTTCGGCGGTCGGAGACCGCCGCGACCTCTGAATGCGCAAGATTTGTGTCGCGATGCATAGCTCCTAACTCCTGACTCCTGGCTCCTTATTCCTAAGTCCTTTATTTTCCGGAACATCGTTTCAAAACGACTATAACTCATTTGTTTTCATCAACATCGTTTCAAGCCCCGAAACTGACATTTTGTCTCCATTTGTTTTCAATAACATCCTGTTCCCATCCCGCCATTTTAATATGTTTTTTTTCGGAGGCCTCGCACCTCACGTACACAACAACTCGTTTACTTTCAATAAGATAGACTTTTGACAAAACCCGCCTCTCCACCGATAACCCCTTTATTTTGCGGCAGATCGTTTCAAAACGCGGACAGGTTTTTCATCGTCCCTTTCCAAAACTTGCCGCTGTTGCTCCTGGCGCTTAAGCTTCATCAGCAAATTGGTTATGCGCTCAACTTGCCGGAGGTTGTAATTCTCCATTTTCTGCATGGCGGGCGTGTTGGGGTGGGTGGGCGCGATTTCCGCGGCGCGTTCGTAGGGCGATGGACCCTTCAAAGACTCCTTCAGGACGGCCTTGCGCTGCGCCTCGCAACTCTCCACCTGCCGCGTGAGGATGTTTTCCAGAAGTTGGCGCGGCCGCTCCCGCGCCTCCCATTCCGCCGCGGTGATGTAGGGATATCGCTTATCCTTCTCCTCTTCTGTAGCGCCGACCTTGAGGTCGGCATGTGCCGGACTGAAGTCCGGCGCTATGTTGGGATCTGCCGGACTAAAGTCCGGCGCGCCGCCACCTTGCGCATTATGTTGGCCGTCCTGCGGCTGCCCGGAATACGGCGCGACGTTCTCTTGGCGCGCAAACGGTGGGTGCGTACCAATACCAAAGATCTCCTTGGCTTGGGCAACCATCTTGCGAGCACTCTCCTCGGGGTCAAGGCCGTCCTCACCCGTGCCAGGCGCCTGAAGTTGGTAAAATAGGGCGAGGGCGATCTCGCCCATCTCCTTCAGCACTCCCTCTTGGTGCAAGTTTTTCATCTTCTCCAGGTCCTCGGGGGTGGTGACGTAATGCTGGCGTGCCACGGATTGGACGAGCAAGCGCAATCTTTCCGCCGTTATCTTCAGGCGCATCATCTGCGCGTGCCGCCTGTCCTCCCGGCCGTTGCTCACGTCCTGGGCCTGGCGCACGGCGTAGCCCTCCTGCATGCGGTCGGCGCGATTGAGCAGCCACATGGCCCGCGCCAAACGGATCACCAGCCCCTCCTGCAACGCATCGGTAGGGTCATATTTCCTCCAGAGTCCCTCCAGCAGATCCTGGAACTGCTCCGGCTCTTCGCCCAGGGCGCGCATTGCCACCTCCTCCGCCGGCGCGTCATAACCATGGCGCAGGAGGGCGGCGCGGATGCGCTCGCGGACCTCTGACGTTATCGGGCCATGGGAAAGCTTCTGGTTCCGCCGAATCGCGGCCAGTTTCTTCGCGGTCATTCGCGGGCTTTTTACCAGAGACATGGGAACCTCCATAGGGCAGTGAATAGTGGAGAGGAGTCAGGAGTCAGAAGACAGGAGGCAGGAGGCAGGAGTCAGTATCCTGTCGATCGCCCACTGTCTGCTGCCTTCTGGCTCCTGACTCCTGTCTTCTGACTCCTGTCCGGTTGCGCGATTTCACCCCCAAGACTTAGTTCCAGTTAATAGCTCAGCAATAACTATTCCATAGTCTAGGTGCATAAGCACAGATTTCCTACCGGTAGGAAGAAAAGTTAGGGAGGGGCGTCGATTTTTCCTACGGGTAGGAAAGCCCTGCGCGGAAATTCGCGTGCGCTGTGGTAGGGGCGGTCCGCCCACCAGACAAAAGGCAGCGCGCGTGTCCCCACACGCGCCTTGGGGAATCGCGGGTGAGGGAAATCGCGCCTTCGAGAATCGCGGATGAGGGAACTCGCGCCTTTGAAAATCGCGGGTGGGGACACCCGCGCTACATTTGCTAAATCACTCAATTACCAAATGACCCGATGAAGCAACGGAATAATTGGGTTGGGAATAATTTGGATTGCGCAGAGCAAAGCTCTGCGGCGAGGAAACGCCGAGCTTCGCTCGGCGCAATCCGATGCCTAATTTCCAATTTCGAGTTTCGCTTTTCGATGAGCCGATGAACCGATGAGCCGATGGCCCGATTCCTCATTCCCCGAGGGTCTTGGGAACGCCGAGCTGCGCTCGGCGCAATCCGATGCCTAATTTCCAGGAACGCCGAGCTTTGCTCGGCGCAATCCGAGGAGGTAATCCGAAGAGGCCATCCGATCCGGCGCAAACGGCCCGATTCCTCATCCCCCGAGGGTCTTGTCCATGGGAATGTGGACGCTCCCCATGGCGCCGGAATTGATTTCCCGCACCACCACCTTCAACTCCCCGGCCTGGGGGACGGGCGTAAAGGGGAAGTAGAGCAATAAGCCTTGTGATTTGAGCTGGGTGTAATAGCTATCCTCAAGATTCAGTTTAACGGAATGCTTGCGCGCGCTCTCACTGATAACGTCCCCGCCGGCGACGTGCTGTTCGATGACGACTTCCAGTTCCCCCTGCCAGCGATCCTGGTTATGGCTCAGGGGCAAGTCGCCCACGTCCACGGTCAGGTTGAGGGTCAAGGGCGGAGCGTTGGCTGCGCCCGCTTTTTGAAGCTGTGCGCGCAGGCCAATTTCCGTGCAATCCAGGGGGCTCTGGAGTGCCGCCGCCACTAATTTATCCTGGTCCTCAGGGGTTTGGTTCTGCTCATTGACGGCGAGGTAGCCGCCGCGGTAAAGCAATTTCACGCCGGACCGATTGACTCGCACCTTGAAGGTGTGGAACTTGGAATCCGATTCATCGGGTGAGGGGTAGTATCCCAGCACGTAGGTCAGCTTGGAATCGTCCATGGCAGTGCGGATCGCGGCGCCGACGTCGCCACTGGACACCATGCGGCCTCCGGTTAACTGGGCGAACAACCGGCTGGCGTCGTCCCGGTTGAGCGCACCCTTCATGGCCCCGTGCGTGGAGATCGCCATGCCATCCGCATTGTTGCTCTCGGCGTCGTAGGCGGTCCCACTTACGCCCGCAAACGTCCCTCGGGCATCAATCGGATACACAGCGACGTTGTAGTTGCTCAGCAGGCGGGAGACGCTCCGGACTTGCGGAGTGTATTCATAAATGTCGGGCGGAGCCAGGGAATGGGGCGGGGGGATGGTTACGATGATTAAGGGAATGCCGTAGGAAATCCAGATCAGGGTTTTTCGTCCCCGAACATGCGCGAGGTGCTGGCCGATGGCGGAAAGCGCGTTGAAGGTCATATCCTGTCGCCGGAAGGCTTTTGTGTTTTGTGAAAGATCCGGGCCAGGGCCAACCTCAACCGAAGTCCGGGCGAGATTCATTGTGGCAGGTCCACTCTGCGGATCGGCAGGCTCGAGATTCTCCGCGCCCTGGTGGGGGTTCAACTTGTCAAAAGCCTTGAAAAGAAGCGCGGAATCGCTGGTGAAGTCCTGCGCCACCCGCAGGGTTCCTCCCAGGGCATACAACGCCACGACGTCCGGTGCTTGAAGTTGGGCAAGGAATTTTGCCACTTGGCCGCGCGCCCACGCAAGGTCTTGCGGTCGGGTGTTCAGCCCGTCCATAAGGATGACGGTCGCTGACGTAGGGGCGGCCGAAGGCAGGGCGGGGCGATTCGTAAAGGTATTGAGAGGCAGCGTAGCCAGCGGCGTCGGCGGCGGTATCGGCGCCTGCGGTGCCGCCACCAAGGGCGCGTGCGGGATCAGGCTGCCTTCAACGGAAAAAACACTAATCGGCTGAAGTTTGTCGTCCTCCCTCAATTCAAAGTCATCTTTGGTTAATCCCTGAACCTGCCGGCCCTTGTTGTCGAGCGCCACAACGTCCACCGTGACCAGCCGCGTGGCGACTTTGATGGTCGTCGTGGGGGGTATGATGAGCGGCGTCGGCGACTGCGCTGGTGTGATGCGTAAAATGAGAATGAGAAGTGCGGCAATTCCGAGGATTACGTGCGGGGAAATTCTACCCAGGCGGTTTAACTTCATCGGGGCCTCCCTGGCCTGCGCGCCGCCAATCCACCGGTCGCGCGGGGGGATTTTGGGTCGGGTGAAAAGTAGGCATTTAATGCCGGCCCTCAATGCGTTCGACGAGGAGTGAGCGGTCATGGTTACAGTAGAAGCAGCACGGGCATCCGAAGCTGTGAAAAAAAGAACAATCTCATCCGTCAGCTGACGGACAAAGACGCAAAGAAGCGCAAAGGGGAACTCCTTAGTTTGCTTGGCGACTCTTTGCGCCTTTGCGTGAGTTGTTTTGTTCTTCAGGCAATTTCATCACATCTTCTCCTGCCTGTGACCGACACGGCCCGGACCCCTATACATCGGGGCAGGTCGGCCGTGCCACGGTTGTTAAACAGACTCCCTGCGGCGAGAGGCCTTGAGGACATCGAGGTCCAGTCTGGTTGCGCTCCGCTTCATCCGGGCGGGTCTTCTTATCGGCCGCTCCTAATTGCCGCGTACCTACAACACAGGACCGCCTTACGTCTGCTCGTGCTGGCGCGGTCAAAGCGTGGCCTGCTCGACAGGGACGTGGGCGGAAGGCGGCTTTGCCACGTAGCGTTTAACCTTGATATTGGCCTCCCTTTTGCGAGCCTCGGCAATCTCGAAGGCGGTCTGCATCCGAAGCAGGGTGTCCATCTTCGGGCCGAATGCCTTCTCCACCCGCAGCGCCATGTCAGGCGAGAGCGCGGCGCGGCCGTTGAGAAGGGCAGAGAGCGCGGGCCTGGTCACGCCAAGCACCTGGGCGGCTTTCGTAACGGTGAGACCGAGAGGCTCGATGACCTCCATCCTGATGAATTGCCCGGGATGGGCCGGGCGTGCCATACGCATCATGGTTTTCATTTCCTTTCAATGGTAGTCCTCGTAATCGAGGTCGAAAATCTCGCCTTCCATCGGGTCGATTCTGAACGTGATCCGCCAGTTGCGGGTGATCGAAAGGCTCCAGGTTCCCTTTCGATCGCCAGTGAGCTGATGCGCTTTCCAGCTCGGGATGTCACGGAGCTCGTGGGTGTCTTCCATTTCCTGCAAGAAGGTCAGGATGTTACGGATCTTCTCCACGGCAGCCGGAGCCAAGCCGGATGGATCATTGCGCTGAATGAAGCGCCGCAGTCCCCGATGAACTACGTTTCGGATCTTCATCAAGTAAGACTACACGAGAATACGTAGCGTGTAAAGAGACGCTTTACAAAGGAAGGGTGACGTGGATCGGACTTGAGTAGGGTAAGGCTCTCGTCAGCTAATGCTCTGACCTCACTCGGCCAGGCTTCATATTTAGTTCTACCTTCGCTGCCCCCTTTAATACGAAGGACATTTCTATTCCGCCGAGGTCGAACCGAGCGCGTTGGTGAGGCTCCGGGACATGCGGTTGAAGGAGCGCGCCAATTGGGCAATCTCATCCCAGCCCTTGGCGGGAAGCTCCGGTACGTGGAGATTGCCATTGCTGATGGCGTCGGCCATGCGCGAGAGGCGATCGACCGGGTGGACCACGATGAAGATCAGCCCCAGGTCCAGAAGCGCCAGGGTGAACACAAACACGCCGCTCAGCGAGACCAGCAGGGTCTTGAAGGCGCGGTCCGCCATGCCCACCGGCACCGACATGGGGACAGAAACGATCTGCGCAGCAACCACCTCGCCGGCATTCCAGCCGAAGCCGTGGTCAGGTCCGTATGTTGCGAGCATGGAGGCCGGGGCCGTGGCGGCGACACTATGGCAGGTCAAGCACTCGGGGGCCGCGGTGATCGGCCGCGCCAGAAAAAGCGACTCTCCCTCGGGCGTTGGCCGCGTCCCCATCCACTCCTTCCGCTCCCCATGATTCCGAAACGCCTCAACCACGTCCGCCTCCCAATCCACCGCCCGGTCACGCAGGTTGGTTGGGTTCAGGGTGGCCTCTTTGTAGGTGTAAGCGGGGTAGTCCTTGCGGAGATAATTGAATACTTCCGTGGCCGAATAAGCGGGAACCCGCTGGGGGGCGAAATTGCTGGAGTCGCTGTCGTGCGCCGCCAGCAACGGTCCCACTTGCTTGGAGGTGTAAGTGCGCATACCTCCCGCCGCTCCCATCATAAGACGCGCCTGCTGGATCACCTCTTCACGGGCATTCGCTTGCAGGAAGTTTTGAGCCACGTAAGCGGTGATGGCAATGCCCACAGCGAAGACCAGCACCAGAAGAATATTGAACTTTATCAAGAGTCGCATGGATGGTTTGCCCTTTCCTTGACGGCGCACTTGCCGCCAGACGGATTTTGAAATTTGTTGGGTCCAACGCCCCTGCGAAAAAACGCTGGATTGCTCATTATACCACCGCGCCTGCGCGCCAGCCGGTCGCGCGTTGATAGAGGGTCAGATTGATGCAAGAAATTGGAGCGGCACTAGCTCCAATCCGGATCGATCGACTGGTCGAAGTAAATCCACAGGACCCGCGAGAAAAAAGTCACGACGGGGGTGGCGGGAAGGAAGAGCAGGAAGCCTGCGCCGACGCTTTCGGGAAGGTCCCAGCTCCAGAGAGCCCAAACCAATAAAGCGAATAGCGAGATGGCGACGATTCCGATCGCGTAGCTGAAATACATCGCGCCTAGGAAATACCCTTGCTCGCGCTCGAACTTCAGACCGCACGCAGGGCAGCGCTCGTGCATGCGCGGGAAGACGCGAAAGATGGAGGTAGAGAAAATGCGCCCCGCCCGGCAGCGCGGACAAAGGTGGTGAAAGATGCCCGCCCACGCGGAAACGGTCGCTCTGGCCTGCATTGAAGGGCTTCCCATACGGGGTTACCTCTGCAAATGGCACTTTCCCCCGAATCCCACCTTTCCCAGGTTATTGGATGTTCCAGCCGGGTTGCCGGTGCTCCCCTCAAGTGATTGCCTGTCATTGACTTACGCACATTGCCTGTTCCCGGGCGAGGGGTGTTGAGCGTAGCAAGCGGCGCGAGGATCACACTGCGGGCTCAGGTCCTGTAACGCCAAAAGCGGACTTAATGTCATAATTTTTGCGAAGTGTGCAATATTGAACAGACAGCAACCAAGCCACGCCATAAATTGACCAAAATCACATGAGCGGAGGCACCTCTAGTTACGCTAACTGCTCCCTTAACTGGCGGACTACGGATGATCCTCCGCATGCCATTACCGATTCAGGATAAGCCCTAGAGTCCAGCCGCAAGGATCAAGTGGGCACTTCGATTCTCATCGAAGTGCCCCCCTCCTCGCCTGAGCTCCAGAGGGTGGATGTTCATTACGGGGACGGTGGGGCAGTAATTCAATTCGCATCCACGAGAAGTGAGAATACCGGCGGTCGCTGCGATTCTATAGGGCCACCGTCTTGCCAGCGATGGTTTCGGCAGGATGAGCGTTGTCTCCGGCCGGCCGGAATGTAACAGCCCATGGTAAGGATCCGCGCCCGGCCCTGGCACCCTTGCCTCAAAATAGCCGCTCGCGGCCGAGCTTGGCTTGCTTGAGCGTGCGGGGAACAAGCCGCCGCTCCGGGATTTCCTTGGTTGCCTTCCAGGTTTGAAGATCGGCCTCGCTGCGGACCAGTAAATAGCGGTGGCCGGCAACCGTCTCCCAATGAAGAATCCGTTCTGTGCCCACCACCACCTCCGACAAATTCACTTGCAGGTTCGGGGCCTCGGGTGAGACCTCGAGGCAGACCGGCTGGCCCTCCGAAGGCCAGGGATGGACGACGCGGCAAAGGCCGCCCAGCCGGCTTTCTAGCGATACGAACAGGATTCTTCCACTTTTCTGCTCGGCGCTAACACGGAATCCTCCCGCGGCCGACAGGTCAAAGCGCACATTCCAGGCGGAAGGAACGGATGGGCAGATGCGGATTGTTTCGTCGTAACTTTGGATCAGCATTTCATTGATCGCGCAGGCAATGATGGGCATTGTTTCGTTGTCGAAATGGCGGAAGGGCCAGGTGGGAAAGGGAAATTTCGGCGATTGGTTAGCGGGCAGGGGACCGCTCGCGTCGTGGGGCTGATTCTGATTCCATCGGAACTCCTGATCCCGCTTGAACACAAAGTAGGGGCCGTAATGACCAAAACCCTGCGGATAAAACTGGTAGGTTGAGACGCTGTTCATCAGCTCGGAAACCAACTCCTCCGCCAGCCCGAGCCGTGCCAGAGCGATGGGGTAAGGGCACCATCCCATACAGCCGATACCGTCCTCTCCCGTCATGGAGGCTGATTTGCACAGCGCCCCGGGATTGGTGACCTCCGCCTTAGGGTGAAGACGGACCTGCGTGACGGCGGCCTTGAACAACACGCTGTCGCGATGGGCCAGCCCGATCACCCCAGCAGGAAACACCGGCGCCATCTCGGGATCTGGAATGCCGTAATATGCGGTCCCTCCGCTGCCGGGAGCGTATCGATTCCTGATCCACTTCCCACTCGAATCGCGTCCCACTGCATAGACCTGACGGGATGCGAGTTGCTTTCCAGGAGCCAGGCCGCCACCGTGGACGAACTCCTTACCTCGCACTTCGAACTCTGAGGGATCCAAGTCGACCAGATGGAAAGGCGCGAGGTTATCCACCAATTTTTGCCAAGTTTGGAGTTCATCGGAATTGTGCCCCAGCTCTTTCCCTACGCGGATCGCCACGGGAAACAACGCCCGAATCATCGCCAAGTCCGTAATGGTGTCGTCAAACAAAGGAGAGCCTTCATAAGCGCTTGTACCGGAGATGTGATAATGCCCATCCATTCCCAGGGTGAGGCAGGCAGCATTGAATCGTGTCACCTCCCGGATGACTGGCCAGGCGGCATTCCGCAAGAATGTTTCGTCACCCGTGTAGAGATACTGCCGCCAAAAATCAAGGGCGATCTGCGCTCCCGGCGTTTGGTTGTGCTTGGTGCCTGTGTCGTTGTATCCGTGCCTGTCGGCGACATCCGCAAAGAAGGCTCCGGGCTTTTTCAGTTCCTGGCGGGCGAATTCGGCCGCGTGGGGAAGCTGCGCCCGGCGGTAGCGAAAGTAAGGTTGGGCCAATTCGGCGTGATTCGCGGTCTGCAACGGCCACGCATACCACTGCATGTTCCAATGGAAGTAGTACACCCAAGGAACAAAGTCCCGGTTCCAGCCCCACAGCCCATTGCAAAAGTGAGGGGGATACGCTCCCCGCGAGGCCGAATTGGCCAGGTATAGATTGAGATACCAGTAATTCTCCAGATACTTTTCCGGCAGCTCGATCATTGACCGCGACCAGAATTCCCGCCAGTCGTTTTCATGCTTCTGGCGGATCACCGCTTCGCCTTGGGCAACGGCGCGGTCCAGGATGCGATGCGCTTCCGCCAGAGGGTTTGGGTTGTTCTCCGAAGTGACCACGGTAACGAATACCGTAAACGCGGATTGCTTCCCCGTGGGCAGGTTGACGGCGCCCGCGCGGTTGTGCAGTTTCTGCGGACGAGCCTCTTGGCTGTCCGGCACCACCTGGGCGGCCACAACAAAGGAAAGAGTTCGGAGTTGTTGCTGGATGATGATGCGGTCCTGCTCAATCGCGGTCTCCGTGCCCCCCAGTCCTCGCGAGGGATCGCGGACAACCTGGCTGTACCAGTGGCCGAAAATCCGGCTGCCCCAACGCTCTAGTCTGACCCGGGGTGAATACGCTTCATCGCCGCTGGTCTCGCAGCGTACGACCAGGACGGCAGAGTCCGCGCTTACGTAGCTGGAGACAGCGCCCGTGGCAAACGGTGTCGTGGCCTGGAGGGAAGCCACCGCGCGGGCAAGTTCCAGGCGGCCCTGAAAATCCTGCTGATAGAGAAGATCGAACGCCGGGCAGCCCAGATCAATCACCAGCCTGGCGCAATGGCGCAGGGTCGTGTAGTTCTCTTCCTCCGTGCGCCCCCAATTGTGGAAGGAGCCGCCCTCTTCGTCGTCCCAGGTGTCGCACTTGTTGATGGCCAGGATCAGTTCCCGGTCGGTGGTCCAGAGCAATGCCCCCAGGTCGCCGTTGCCGATGGGCAGTCCGAGGGTGGGATCTTCAGGAGGAGAGAGGTACACAACGTCGTGTTGCGCGAGCCGCTCCGGCCAGGCGATTTCCCATCGGCCGGTACGGGGGGAGTGAGGAGACTCGATGGGCTCCACCGCCGCGGGATGATCCACGGAGGGGCGTGCGTTCGCTGGCTGAGCCAAAGCCGGGGGCAGGGAGGCCATGCCCAGTTGTAGAGCAGCCAGCTTTGAGAATTCCCTACGATTCCATTTTCTCTGCATTTCCGCTCCCTCTCTAAATTCGAGGATTCTCTCGGAAGGTGGTCCGAGTCCTGTTAGAGACTGAGCGACGATTCTCGGATCCGGTTGGGTTGGCAAAGTCCCAGAAAAGATGAATCGTTGCGGAGAGACCATATCACAAGGAAGGCCGAGAATTCAGGGAAGGGATGGCCATTGCCGCAAGACACTTCGAGGACAACACGCCAAATTGCTTCGGCTGAAAACCGACCCCAGCTAACGCATAACCGGCTCTCGACAACGGTCGGCGCGGGGGAAGGGTTTTCTGCTACAATCTCCCTGAATGACTTCCGAAAATTTTGTTCATCTGCATCTTCATACCGACTACAGTCTTCTCGACGGCGCATGTGAAATCGAAAAGCTCATGGACCGCGCTGCGAGCCTGAAGATGCCTGCCGTCGCGGTTACGGACCACGGGAACCTGTTCGGGGCCGTGAAGTTCTATGAGGCGGCCAAAAAGCGCAACATCAAGCCCATCATCGGCTGTGAAGTCTATGTTGCCCCGGCCAGCCGGTTCGATCGCGCCGCGGACACCGACCGCCCCAACCATCTCGTCCTGCTCTGCGAAAACGAGCGCGGCTATCGCAATCTGGTAAAGCTGGCCTCCTCCGCCTATCTCGAGGGTTACTACTACAAGCCGCGGATCGATAAGGACCTGCTGGCGCGGCACGCCGACGGCCTGATTGGGCTTTCCGCCTGCCTGCGGGGCGAGGTGGTGGTGGCGCTGGTTTCCGACCGCTACGAGGCGGCGCGCCAATCGGCTTACGATCTGCGCGATATTTTCGGCAAAGGGAATTTCTTCCTGGAACTTCAGGACCAGGGCATGGAGGAAGAGAAGCGCATCAATCCGCAAATGGTGCAACTTTCGCGCGAAACGGGCATCGCGCTGGTGGCCACCAACGATACCCACTACATCACCGCCGGAGACGCGCGCGCTCAGGAAGTGCTGGTTTGCATCCAGACGGGCAAGACCATGAGCGACACGAACCGCATGAAGTTTCGCACCAACGAGTTCTATTTCAAGACTTGTGAGGAAATGTCCGCGGTCTTTGGCCGGGACGTCCCGGAGGCGCTGACCCGTACCCTGGAAATCGCCGAGCGCTGCAACCTGCACCTGGAAGCGAAGGAGCACGTCTTCCCGCACTTTGAAGTTCCCCCCGGCGAGACGCCCGACAGTTACTTTGAAAAAGTCACGCGCGAAGGCTTTACCCACCGCCGCGAGCGGCTGGAGCGCCTGCGCGCCGCGGGCCGCCTGAAGTATCCCCTGGAAGCCTACGAAGAGCGCCTGGAGCGCGAAATCGCCCTGATCAAGCAGATGCGCTTTGCCGGTTATTTCCTGATCGTCTGGGACTTCATGCGCTTCTCGCGCGAGCAGTGCATTCCGGTGGGCCCCGGCCGCGGGTCGGCCGCGGGCAGCCTGGTGGCTTACTCGCTGCACATCACCGATATCGACCCGCTACAAAACGAATTGCTCTTCGAACGCTTCCTGAATCCCGAGCGTATTTCCTTCCCAGACATCGACATCGATTTCTGCATGCGCCGCCGCGGCGAGGTGATCAACTACGTCACCGGCAAGTACGGGCGCGAGAACGTGAGTCAGATCATCACCTTTGGCACCATGGGGGCCAAAGCCGTCATCCGCGACGCCGCCCGCGCCCTCGACATGAACTACGCGGAAGCCGACCGCATCGCCAAGCTCATCCCCAACACTCTGAATATCACGCTGCAAGAGGCCCTGAAGCAGTCGGGGGAACTGGCGCAGCTCCAGAAAACCGATGAACGCGTTGCCGACCTGTTGCAGGTGGCGTCGCACCTGGAAGGCTTCGTGCGCCACGCCTCAACGCACGCGGCAGGCGTGGTGATTTCGCCCCAGCCGCTCCAGGAAATCGTTCCGCTCTACAAGAGCAACAAGGATGAAATCACCACCCAATACGCGATGGACGACCTGGAGAAAATCGGCTTATTGAAGATGGATTTTCTGGGGCTCACCACGCTTACCATCATCGACGACTGCGTGAAGCTGATTGAAAGGACGCGCGGCGAAAAACTGGACCTCGACTCGTTGACGCTGGACGATCCTGCGGCCTACGAATTACTGAGCAAAGGCCTGACGGCAGGCATCTTCCAGTTTGAAAGTCGCGGCATGACGGATATCCTGCGCCGCGTCAAACCCCATCGACTCGCCGACCTTACCGCGTTGAACGCTCTCTACCGGCCCGGGCCCATGCAGATGATTGACGATTACATTGCGCGCCGCACCGGCAAACGCAAGGTCTCTTACGAGCTCCCGGAGCTCCAGGAAATCCTGGAAGAAACTTACGGGGTGATCGTCTACCAGGAACAGGTGATCCAAATTTTCAACAAAGTTGCGGGGTTTTCCCTGGCTGAGGCCGATGTGGTCCGCCGCGCCATGGGCAAGAAGAAGATGGAAGAGATGGTGGCGAACAAGGAGAAATTCCTGGCGGGCGCGCGTCAGAACAACGTGTCCGCGGCGAAAGCCCAGAAGCTCTGGGATCTGGTGGAGCAGTTTGCGGGCTACGGGTTCAACAAGTCGCATTCCGCCGCCTATGCGCTGGTGGCCTACCATACCGCTTATCTGAAAACGCATTATCCGGTGGAGTTCATGTCGGCGCTGCTGACGGCGGAAATCGGCAACCAGGACAAGCTCACGCACTATCTGGCCGAATGCAAGGATATGGGCATCGGGATCCTGCCGCCGGACGTCAACTCCAGCGACCTGGCCTTCACCCCCGCCGGCAACGCCATTCGCTTTGGCCTGACGGCCATCAAGAACGTCGGCTCGACCGCCATCGAATCGGTATTGGCAGCACGCCAAAAGCTGGGGCGCTTTGATAACCTGGTGGAATTTTGCGAGCATGTGGACCTGCGCCTCTTGAACAAACGCGTTCTGGAGAGCCTGATCAAGGCCGGGGCGTTTGATTCCCTCGGCGCGCGGCGAACGCAAATGCTGGCGGCGCTCGACCGCGCGATGGAGATCGGGCAGAAGCGCCAGCGGGAAGCCGAGAGCGGGCAGCATGGCTTGTTTATCGGCGGCTCGGACGCCCCCCCTCCGCCGCCTTTGGAGATGCCGGACGCGCCCGACTGGAGCGAGGCGGAGCGCCTGGCGGCCGAAAAGGAAGTCCTGGGGTTCTACGTTACGGGGCACCCTCTGGAAAAGTATATGCAGCGCTTGGGCGCGCTGACCCGGCATGATACGTCCTCCATCGAAGAGATGGCGCACGAAGCGCCCGTGACGCTGGCGGGGATTCTGCGCGGCTTGCGCGTGAAGCCCAGCAAGAAGGGGGACCTCTGGGCGAGCGCGCAATTGGAAGACCTGCGCGGGTCCGCGGAGTTGCTGGTCTTCCCGCAGGCCTACCAGCAATTGCAGAGCGTGCTGAAGCCGGATACGGCGCTGCTTATCAAGGGCCGCGTGCGGCACGAGGAGAATCAGAAGCCGCGCGTGGTGGTGAACGAAGCCCGACCGCTGGAAGCGGCGGTGAATGGCGCCAAGTCCCAGTTGCGGATTCGCATCAATCTGGATGCGCTGCGGGAAGGCCGCTTGGATGAACTCGCCGGTGTTTTGGCTGCTTACCCGGGGGATAGCCTGGTGGTGTTTGAACTGGCGCGCCCCGGCGACTTTGTGGTGTGCGTCCAGTCGCGCGCCCCCCGCGGCATAAGGACCGATGATGAATTGCTGAACCGGCTGCGCGAGCTTTGCGGCAATGAGGCGATTCGACTGGAAAAACCGGCGCAAGCGATGTAGGGTTTGAGCAGCAGGAGTTCGCAACGATATGGCAAATGCACCGAACGACCAGGCGATCGCGCAGGAGCTCGAAAAGCAAATTGCGGAGCTGGAGGGCACTGCAAGTTCGGCCGCCTTGGAGGAAGAAATTGAGCGCTTGCGCCAGCAGCTCGTGGCCTTGAGACAGAAGGTGTCGGGCCCCGTGCAAGACGCCTGGCAGCGCGTCCTGTTGGCGCGCCATCCGCAACGGCCTTATACCCTCGATTATATCCAGATGCTATGTACGGATTTTCTGGAGTTGCATGGCGACCGCCGGTTTGCGGACGATGCCGCCATGATCACGGGTTTTGCGCAGTTTGAAGATCGCCCCATCGTCGTCATCGGGCACCAGAAGGGCCGCGACACCAAGCAGAAGCTCCTGCGCAATTTCGGCATGGCCAATCCGGAAGGCTATCGTAAAGCCCTGCGCGTGATGGAACTCGGCTCCAAATTTGGCCTGCCCATTATTTGCTTTATCGATACACCCGGAGCGTACCCGGGCATCGGGGCGGAGGAGCGCGGCCAGGCGGAGGCCATTGCTTACAACTTAAAAGAAATCTGCAAGCTGCGCGTGCCTATTGTGGTGCTGGTGCACGGGGAGGGCGGCAGCGGCGGCGCGCTCGGCATCGCCGTTGGCGACGAAGTGTTGATGCACGAAAACGCCATCTACTCGGTGATCTCGCCGGAAAGCTGCTCCTCGATCCTGTGGCGTGATTGGGACCATAAGCAAGAAGCGGCCCGCGTGCTGAAAATGACGGCGGAGGATCTTTATCGTTTGCAGCTTGTGGATCAAGTCGTGCCGGAGCCCCCGGGCGGTGCGCATATGGACCACGCGCAGACGGCGGAAATCCTGCGGCCGGTTTTGCGCAACTGCCTTGACCGGCTCGGCAAGTTGTCAGTGGCCGATCTCCTCAAGCGCCGTCAGGAAAAGCTTCGCCGTCTGGCCACCTTTGTCAGCGAGTAGCAAAAGTAGCACGGGCATCTTGCCCGTGTGAAGTCATGGCCAAGATGGCCATGCTACAGGCATGTGCATTGCGGGCAGGACCCGCCCCCAAATCATGGGAAATCCGCTCTTTCGAGATTTCGAACGGCTGTTGAACATCACGGTGCTGGGAAAAGCCTTCCAGGTGCCGGAGAAGAACACCTGCCTGCGCGCCTTCCAATACATGAGCCCGGATACAATCCCTTACGGGCGCTTCTGCTGGAATCAGGAATGCCAACTTTGCCGAGTGTCCTACACCATGGCGAGTCAGCCGGACGCTCCGCCGCGTGCGGTGCTGGCCTGCAAGGTCCTGGTCGCCGAGGGGATGCAGATCACGGAACTTTCTGACGAACTCCGCTACAACTTGATGGGGGTAATCCGTCCTCCCCAGCCCCGGCCTTCTTATGACGAGGAGGCGGGGGCCGATTCCGCGCCTTCATCATAATTCCTCCCGACGGCTCGCACAGAGCGCAGCCCGACGCCAGCCCGCGATAATCCCTCTAAATTGATGTGAGTATAATGGTCCTTAGACCTCTTGGCCTTGCCATGAACTGGGGATACAATCTGGCCGCGATTTGGCGTCCTCGGCTTACGAGGCATGGCCTGACTTCTGGATTCATAGGGGTGTGTATGACTGTTGACCGAAGGCATTTCCTAAAACAAGCGGGCGGCTATTTGGGATCGGCGGCGGGAATTTCGCTTGGGCCATCGACCCGCGCGGCATGGGGCGCGCCGGCGGCGTCAACCACACAGGCTGGGGGTGGCATGGCTCCAGGTGGAGATTGGCTTGATCTCAGCGAGGCAAAGCTCTTTGCTTCACCGAATCCGTCCCCACGAGTACACCGTGCATTGATGGTCCTTTCTCAAGAGGTGGAGAAGCGGACGGAGTTGCGTTTGCCGCTTGTCCACTCCCGGCCCTCGACTTCAGCGCCGTCGGTGGTGGTGGAGCTCTTCAACGGCTCGCTGGGCAGTCTTCACGGGCAACAGTTGGGCAGAGCGTATCCATTGAAGCCCGAAAGTTATGAGATTCATGTTGCGCACGGTGAAGGCGCTCCGGTGGTTTACGTGGAGGGATTTGACGAGCGCGGCGTGCTCTATGGTGTCGGCAAACTCCTGCGCTCGCTGCGCATGAGCAAACTCCGGGTGGAAGTGCCGGGTCATTTAGAAATCGGGTCCTCGCCCAAATACCCCCTGCGCGGGCACCAGCTTGGCTACCGCCCCAAAACCAATTCCTACGACGGTTGGACAGTGGCCCTGTGGGACCAGTACATCCGCGAGCTGGCGCTTTTCGGCTGCAACCTTGTTGAACTGATTCCCCCGCGTTCGGATGACGACGAAGACAGCCCTCACTTCACGCTTCCGAAAAAAGAAATGATGATCGAGATGTCGCGGATCTGTGATGAGTACGGGTTGGACGTCTGGATTTGGTATCCGGCCATGGAGCGCGACTATTCCGACCCCACGACGGTGGACCGCGAGGTCGCCGCGTGGGCAGAGATCTTCAAAGCCCTGCCGCGCGTTGATGCCGTGTTAGTGCCCGGGGGCGATCCCGGCCACACGGAGCCCAAATACATGATAGCTCTGCTGGAAAAGCAGGCACAGAATCTGCGCCAGTTTCATCCCAAGGGCCAGATGTGGATGTCGCCGCAGTCATTCAACCAGGCGTGGCTCGACGAGTTCCTGGAAATCCTGAAAGGCCAACCCACCTGGCTCAGCGGCGTGGTTTTCGGGCCGCAGACGCGCGTGGACTTGCCCACTTTGCGCAAGCTCGTCCCGGAGCGTTACCCCATCCGCTTGTACCCCGACATTACTCACACGCTGGAGTGCCAATTTCCCGTGCCGGATTGGGACGTGGCCTTTTCGCTGACGGAGGGAAGGGAACCGATCTGTCCGCGGCCGGAGGGATTCGCCAACATCGCCCGCCGCTATCTGCCTTATTCCGCCGGGTTCGGATCGTATTCGGAGGGATGTAACGACGACGCGAACAAATTCGTTTGGAACGCGCTGGCGTGGGATCCCGAGGCGAAGGTCATCGACGTTTTGCGTGACTATAGCCGCTTCTTTATCAGCCATCGCTACGCCGAGGATTTTGCCCAAGCCCTGCTGGGGCTGGAGAAGGCATGGCAGGGTCCGCTGATTTCGAACGAAAATGTGGACGCCACCCTGGCGCGCTTTCAGAACATGGAGCGCGCCGCGACTCCCGCCGAGTTGCTTAGCTGGCGCTTCCAACAAGGGCTTTACCGCGCCTATTACGATGCCTACGTGCGCCGCCGCCTGATTTATGAGACGGATTTGTACAACCAGGCGCTCGACAAGTTGGAGGAGATTCACGCCGTGGGATCGCAGCCCGTGGCCCCCGCGAGCGAAGGGCATCGGGCGGAGGCGGCCACAAACGGTTTGGACCCCACGTTGGTGATTGCGCAGGCGCAATCCATTCTGGCCAAGGCGCTCACGCAGCCCGTGGCCCAGGAAGAACGGGCGCGAATTCTGCAGCTCGCGGAAGGGCTCTTCCAAAGCATTCGCATGCAATTGTCCGTGGAGCGCTACCAGGCGGAGGCCGTGGAGCGCGGCGGCAACCTTGACACGGTGGATGCCCCGGTCACCAATGGTCCGTGGCTCGCCAAGCGCCTGCGCGAGATTGCCTCCCTGCCGACGGCAATCGAGCAGGTCCAGGCGATTGAAGAAGTTTTGAATCGCACCAACCCCGGGCCCGGAGGTTTTTACGACGATCTCGGCGACATCGCGCGCCCCTCGCGCTTGGTGCGCGGATTGGGGAACGTCGAGGATCCCGAAATGCGCAGGTCTGTCCTGATCGGCCACCGTTTCCCGCTGCCCGCGGAGATGCCTCTGCCGTGGAAGCGCTGGGCCGAAGCGCTGTTTGATGCGCCGCTGCGATTGCACTACCCGTCACTTGATCCCCAGGCGCGGTACAAGGTGCGGGTGGTCTACGCGGGCGACGCCGGGCACGTGAAAATCCGGTTGGCTTGCGAAGGCGGACCAGAGATTCATCCTCTTATTGCCAAGCCCCAGCCGCCGGCTCCCATGGAATTCGATATACCGCCGGAGGCCACGGCGGGCGGGGAATTGACCCTTGCCTGGAGTCGCGAGCCCGGCCTGGGAGGCAACGGCCGGGGAGCGCAAGTAGCGGAGGTGTGGCTCCTTAAGAAGTAACGGCGGCAGGCGACAGATCCGGAAAAGAAAGTCAAAAGGCAAAGGGCAAAAGTCAAAAGGCAAAAGTGAAGGACTGTTCCGGAGGAGACGCAGAATGACTAACTGCAAAAGAATGCCCCCTCTGTTGTTACCCGCAATTTGCGGGCTGGCGGTTCTGGTGGGAGGGATCAGCGAGACCATTGCGTGGAGTGCGCAGCCGATGGGCGGAGGAGGGCCTTCAGGGGGACGTATCATGTCGTGCATGGATGGCCGGTGCGATTACTGCCTCGGGCTTGGGTTCTCTCGGTGATAGTGATGGAAAATCCCCACTTTGTCCGCAAGTGATGTAAAATCAGCCGTACGTCTTTAAGCAAGAAGCGGCAAACTTGGTTGTCAGGAACCTCCGCAATGCCGGCGGACAGCGCGAGCGCGCCGGGGGTTGCGGGGGAAGGCCCCGCGGCCGGCAAGCGTCATGGGGAATCGCCTTGACAAGTGGCCAGGAGTTCCTTACGATGCCTATAAACACGTGACCTATAGCCACTTGCCACGAAGTCGCAATGGGGCGTGGTTTTGTTGACGAACGCGCAGGTCATCCCGGAAAGCATGGGGGTTCGTGAATGTCGGGCAAGCTCGGGGAAATTCTTCTCAAAGAAAACCTGATTACCGCTGATCAGCTCAAACAGGCGCTTGAGCATCAGAAGGCGAACGGGGGAAGGTTAGGGAACTCCCTCGTCAAATTGGGTTATCTGAACGACGATGAGGTGACGGCGGTCCTCTCCCGCCAGTATGGTGTTCCCTCCATCAATCTCGCCTACTTTGAGGTTGACCCCAGTATCACCAAGCTGATTCCCATGGATACGGCAACGAAGTATCAAGTGTTGCCGCTCAGCCGGGTGGGAGCTTCCCTGACGCTCGCCATGGTGGACCCCACCAATGTGTTCGCCATGGACGACATCAAGTTCATGACGGGGTTCAACATTGAACCCGTGGTGGCTTCGGAAGCCGCCATCATGGAAGCCATCAAGAAGCATTATGGCAGCGCCGAAGACCAGGAGCGCAAGAAGGAGTTGGAAGAGATCGTCAACTTCATTGACGAGGGCGCGGCCGAAAGTGTGGAACTGGAAGCGGAGGAGGGTGGATCGCTGAACCTGGAGCAACTGGAGAAAGCCTCCGAGGAAGCTCCGGTCATCAAGCTTGTTAACTACATTCTGACGGATGCGGTGAAGCGCGGGGCGAGCGATATCCACATGGAGCCTTACGAAAAGGAATATCGCGTCCGCTACCGCATTGACGGCATTCTCCAGTTGATGATGAATCCCCCCTTCAAATTGCGCGACGCGATTATCAGTCGCGTCAAGATCATGTCGAAGCTGGATATTTCCGAAAAGCGGCTGCCGCAAGACGGCCGCATCATGATCAAGATGATGAAGGACGGCAAGAAGAAGCAGCTCGATTTCCGCGTATCGGTGCTTCCCACCCTGCACGGCGAAAAAATCGTCATGCGGTTGCTGGACAAAGAAAACCTGCGGCTCGACATGACCAAGCTGGGTTTTGAGCAGGCGTCGCTCGATAAGTTCACGAAGGCGATTTTCAAACCTTACGGCATGGTGCTGGTGACCGGGCCCACCGGCAGCGGAAAAACCAACAGCCTCTATTCCGCCATCTCCCAGCTCAACAAGCCCGACACCAACATCGTCACCGCGGAAGACCCTGTGGAGTTTCAATTGCACGGTATCAACCAGGTGCAGATGAAGGAGCAGATCGGGCTGAATTTTGCGGCGGCGTTGCGCTCATTTCTGCGGCAAGATCCCAACATCATCCTGGTGGGGGAAATCCGGGACTTTGAGACGGCGGAAATCGCCATCAAAGCGGCGTTGACCGGCCACCTGGTGCTCTCGACCCTGCATACCAATGATGCGCCTTCCACCATTTCGCGCTTGATGAACATGGGCATTGAGCCCTTTCTGGTGGCCACCTCGGTTCACATGATCGTCGCCCAGCGGCTGGTGCGGCGGGTCTGCGCGGATTGCAAGACGGTGGAAGATACTTCTCCGCAATTGCTCATTGACGCAGGCTATAACCCGGAAGAGGCCAAAACCGTGAAGGTGTACAAAGGCGCCGGGTGCTCCACCTGCGGCAACAAAGGGTACAAGGGGCGCTGTGGCCTTTATGAAGTGCTGGAGATCACCGACGAGCTGCGCGAGCTGATTCTGGTGGGCGCCTCGGCGTTGGAATTGCGCAAGAAGGCCATCGAACAGGGGATGATCACCTTGCGGAAGAGCGGCCTGATCAAGGCCGCCTTGGGGCAGACGACTTTGGAAGAAGTCTTTCGTGAGACCGTGCTTTAAGCGTCATTCCGTATCCAGTTTGAAAGAAGGAGAGCCAAAAGGATGCCTTTACCGACCCTCAGCGAATTGCTGAAGCGGATGGTTGATGCGGGTGGATCCGACCTCCACCTGACCACCAATTCACCGCCGCGCATGCGCGTGCACGGCGAGCTCAAGCCCATGGACGACATTCCTCCGCTGGGCCCCGCGGAAACCAAGCAACTCGCATACAGCATCCTGACCGACGCGCAGAAGCACCGGTTTGAGGAGGGCCTCGAACTCGATTTTTCCTTCGGGATTAAGAACATCGCGCGCTTTCGCGGAAACCTCTTCAACCAGCGGGGGGCGACGGCCGGGGTATTCCGCGTGATCCCCTTCGAGATCAAATCCTTCGACCAGCTCAAATTGCCCCAGGTGCTGCGCCGACTCTGCGAAAAGCCGCGCGGGCTCATCCTGGTGACCGGGCCCACGGGCAGTGGCAAGTCCACCACCCTGGCCACCATGCTCGACTTGATTAACGAAACCCGCTATGAGCACATGCTGACAATCGAAGACCCGATCGAATTCATTCATCCTCACAAAAGATGTCTGGTAAACCAGCGGGAAGTACACGCGGACACACATTCCTTCGCCAACGCTCTGCGCGCCGCTCTCCGCGAGGACCCGGACGTGGTGCTGATCGGAGAGATGCGCGACCTGGAGACCATTGAAGCGGCCTTGCGCATTGCCGAAACCGGCCACTTGACGTTCGGCACGCTACACACCAATTCCGCCTCCTCGACCATCAACCGTGTCATCGACGTCTTCCCTTCGCACCAGCAATCGCAGATTCGCGCGCAACTGTCCCTGGTTCTGGAGGGCATCCTCTGCCAGGCGCTCCTGCCAAAGGTGGATGGCCGGGGCCGGGTCATGGTCATGGAAATCCTTGTTCCCAACCCGGCTATTCGCAACCTGATTCGCGAAGATAAAATTCACCAGATTTACTCCTCGATGCAATCGGGCCAGGATAAGTTCGGGATGCAGACGTTCAACCAGTCCCTTTATACCAATTATCAGCAGAAGCTCATTACCCTGGAGACGGCTTTGTCGCGTTCCAGCAACCAGGATGAGCTTCAGGATATGATCAACCGCGGCGGCGCGGCCGGTGGGGTCCCTCCCCGTCCGCCAACTTCCTACGCTCCTGCCAAGCGCTGAAGAATTCGCTCGACACCCGGCCGCAGAGCCGGGAAGGGCGGGAGAGCGTGGCAGAAGTGAAACGCAACTGCATGAGGTGAAACGATGCCCGAATATGAATTTCGAGCCACTGGACGCAAAGGCGAGGCGATAACGGGGAAGCGCTCCGCCCCCTCCCGTGAGGCGCTGGATGCCATCCTCCGCCGGGAGCAATTGACCCCAACACGGATTGTGGAGAAAGGCAAGGAGATTGCCATCCCCAAGCCGAAGATGACGGGGAAAGTTTCGTCCAAGGAACTGGCCATTTTTACCCGACAGTTCTCGGTCATGATTGACGCCGGCTTGCCCCTGGTGCAGTGCATGGAAATCCTCGCGACCGCGCAGGAAAATAAGGCCTTTGCGAAAGCCCTGTCGGCGGTACGAGAGTCCGTGGAAGCGGGTTCCACCCTGGCCAACGGTCTGCGTTTGTTTCCCAAGATCTACGACCCCCTTTACTGCAACATGGTGGAAGCGGGCGAGACGGGCGGTATTCTTGACACCATCTTGCAACGCCTTTCGGGTTACATTGAGAAAGCGGTTAAACTCAAGCGCGCCGTGCAGTCGGCGTTGATCTATCCCGTCGCGGTGGTAGCCATCGCGGGTGGCGTCATCTTCCTGCTGCTCTGGAAAGTGGTTCCCATCTTTGCCAATTTGTTTGCCGGGTTGGGGGTGGAGTTGCCCCTGCCCACGCGCATCGTGATGGGCCTCAGCAGTGCCGTTGGGATATTTGCGGTGCCGGGGATTTTGGTGGGCATCGCGGCTGGGTATGGGTTCAAGAAGTACTACGAAACTCCCTCCGGCCGCATGATGATTGACAAGATTGTCCTGAAGCTTCCTTTGTTGGGCAACCTGATGAGAAAAATCGGCGTGGCGCGCTTTACGCGCACCCTGGGCACGCTGATCACCAGCGGCGTTCCGATGCTCGAAGCCATGGACATCACCGCCCGCACCTCCGGCAATGCGGTCATTGAAGAAGCCATCCTGACCGTCCGTAAGGCCATTGAGACCGGGCGGACGATTGTGGACCCCCTGCGCGAAACCGGCGTATTTCCCAACATGGTCGTGCAAATGATCGGTGTCGGCGAGCAGACCGGCGCCTTGGATGCGATGCTGGGCAAGGTGGCGGACTTTTACGAAGACGAAGTCGATGCCGCGGTGGGCGACTTGATGACCGCCATGGAACCGATGATCATTCTCGTGCTGGGAGTGGTGGTGGGCGGAGTGGTCATTTCCATGTACCTTCCGCTGTTCAGCTTGATTGGTAAATTGGCAGGCTGACGCATCGAAACTCGAAATTCGAAACTCGAAACTCCCCAAGCCGGGGGCGGGTTTCGAGTTTCGAATTTCGAGTTTCGAGCGCATTATGATTTTCACCGGCGAAATCAAGGATTGGCTCCCGTGGGTCATCAAGATCCGGTTCGTCATCATCAGTTTTGTGTTTGCGATCGATTTTGCCATTCATTCCCTGGCGCCCAGTCCCTCCAACGCAACTTCCATCCGATATTTGGGAATTGCCGTCATCCTCTGGTACATCCTTAGCCTGTTTTTCCTGATTTACAATCAGATCAGCCATGATTATCTTCTGCAAGCGTACCTCCAGATCTATTGCGACATCGTCATCATCACGGCCATTTTGCATGTTACAGGCGACCTGGAGAGTAACTACTTTTCCCTCTACCTGGTAACGATCATCCTGGCCAGCATTATCCTTCCCCGGGGGCGGGCGTTTCTGGTGGCGGCCGTCAGTTTCGTGTGCATGGGGGCCATGATCGAGGTTGCCTACTTGCCGGTCCTCTACCGCGACGAGCCCTGGGGGAAGCACCCGGCGCTGCAATTCTTCGCGACCACATCCACGTTTGCGCCCGATCTCGCCTCATTGCAAGTGAAGATCAGCGCCAGTCTGTTCGGTTTTTTCGCGGTGGCTTACCTGTCCAGTTTCCTGGCGGAGAGTTTGCGCAAAGCCGGCCGCGAGCTGCGCGATAAAAGCGGACAGGTCGCGAGCCTGCAAGCCAAAAACGAAAACATCATCCTGAGCATGCGCGAGGGCTTGCTGAGCACGGACCTGGAGGGCGCCATCACGGAGTTAAACCCTGCCGGGGCGGATATTCTGGGCCACCAAATAGAAGAATTGCGTGGTAGTCGCATCGATGCCGTCTTCCGCGGGTGGGCCGATGAGCTCTCCTCCAATTCCGAATCGGGTTCCCCCCTGGAACGCCAGGAGATAACTTACCGGCATCTGCGCAGGGGACACCGCATTTTGGGCGTTTCATCGTCTCCGCTGGTTGTGCCGGGGGTTGGGGCGGTGGGGTACGTTTACAATTTCCAGGATCTTACCGAGGAGAAACGGCGGGAAGCCGAGTACCGTACCAAGGACCGCATGGCCACGCTGGGCCGCATGGCGGCGGGTATAGCCCACGAAATCCGCAATCCTCTGGCTTCCATCGCGGGGTCGGTGAAGTTGTTGCAATCGATCAGCCAGCTTGATGAGGATCAAGCGAAGCTGATCACCATTGTGAGCCGCGAGTCCGAGCGCCTGAACAAACTGGTGTCCGATTTTCTTCT
>JBEKNU010000046.1:0-32379 GCA_049522495.1 Terriglobia bacterium | reverse complement strand
TCGTCACCCTGCTGCGCAAAGAAATGGTCGACCATCCCGAAAGCCCCCAATCCTTGGGCTTCCAACTCACCGACCGCGCCCTCACCCAGGCCGCCGACGCATGAAAATGTAGAAACTCCAGAGCGCAGAGTTTTGCTCTGCGCAATCCGAACAACGCAATCCGAACAACGCAATCCGAACGGTCTGATGAGTGCCTACCGCCAGGCCGTGGTCATCACAATTCCATAAGGCTGCACAGTGAGCGTTTTCCCTGCCGGGAGACGGACGAGCGCTTTTTGGTCAGTGAAATTCAACAGGGCCAGCTTGCCGCCCTCGAGCACGCTCCAGTACACGTCTCGCGGTTTGTCGATTTGAAGCGCGGCGCGAACTTCCGGCCGCAGTTGCTTCAACCCCTGAAGTTGCTTGCGTACAAACTCCACGTACTCATCGGGGGGCTCGGGGTCGCCTTGGTAGAAGATCGCCTGCCCCTTCCCCACCTCGCCCCTTTGCCAGCTCTGCGCCAGGGAGGAATCGCCTTCGGGCGTTTGGGGCAGCCCGCGCGGGTGGGTAAACCAGATAATCGTTCCCCCCGCCTTCACCCAAGCGTCAATGCGCTCCAGAACCGGTTTCTCCGTGTAGACCCCCCACATGCAGAGGAGCACCTTGTAGCGATCCAAAGCTCCATCCAGAATCATCTGCTCGCTGGCGTAATCGAAATCCGTGATGGAGCGCATGGCTTCGACGCGCGTCAAGTAGTTTGACCCGAACAGGTAGCGAATCACCTCGTCGTTGAGGGCAATCGACGTATCCGGGTAAAAAGCGGCCACGTCAATTTCCGGCTTGGCGCGCTGGTTGATCAAGGGAGCATACTGGCGCCAGGCGTCCGTCCCCTGGTCATTCCCAAAGAGATTGCTCGAATAATAGAAGAGGTGATCGCCCCCATTGGTAATAAGGTTGTAGAGCCGCGCCACAACTCCCCGCCCGCTGGCGAAGCCCCCCGGTTCGTACCCGAGCTTCGCGCCATAGAATCGAGCCGCGGACGACGCCATGCGGGTGATGGCAAAATTCAGCGCGTAGTTGTCACTCTCATTGGTTAGGCGGATTCCACCGTGAAGCTGCGCCATGGTTTTCGCGTGCGCAGTGTAGTCGGTGCCAATTTGCGTCGGGCCCCACCCACCCGAGGATTGGTAGATGGAAGCGTTGGGCATGTCGGCGCGCGCCCACTCCGCCCATTGCCCGCACCAGTCGCTCATCGCCCCCATGTACCAGTTGACGAAATCAAGCTGCTTCCTGGGCACGGGGGCGGTGATGGGGAGGAACGTCTGGATTTGGCTGAACGAAGTGTATTTGTCGTCCCAAGCCTGGTTGAGCTGGTCAATCGTGCGGTACTTGGCTTCCAGCCATTTCTGGAAGGCGGGGCTGGCGTAAGGGTCCGCGGCCCAATACCCGATGTGCGTATGGACCGCTCCCCGGCGATATCCCAAATTCCCGGTGGCCGGGTACTGCGCCTCGCCATAGTTTCCGCTCGGGCCCAGTCGCAAACCCAGCAGAGCCTTGCTGTCGCCGTAATGCTTCGCAAATTCGCTGAGGAATTGCTGCACGTGACTGTCCTGAAAGTGGCAGAAGATCGATTGCACGTCGTAGGTGAGGTGGTGCTCCAAACACTCAAACGGCACATTTTCTTTTGAATCGTGGAACCACTCCGGAATTGAGTATGCGGAACCCACGATCAGCAAGGGAAACCACTTCAGGCCATACTTCTGAATTTCATTTACGATCGCATCGTAGTGGCTCCAGTCATAAACGCCGCGCTTCTCCTCGACGTAGTTCCATTGCACGTAGCTCTCCACAGCGTTAAAGCCCAAGGCGTGGGCGAGGGGCGCCATGTTTCGAATCGCAGCCAGAGCCTCCGCCTCTTCGCCCAGAGGAGAATCTGCGCCTATGTTGATGTCGCGCTGAAACGCGTCATCAAACTGGATCGCCGGTTTGACCTCCGGGACAGGTTCAATGGCCGGCTCAGAATCCTCTACAGAAATCGCGTGCAGGTACTCAACCCCGTTGATATGGAAGTCGAGGGTCCCGCCGGAATCAGGCCCTGATGGAGAACGGGATGGAGGCCCGTCGATGCGAAAGGTAGCGTGCCGAAGCCGGCCCGTATTGAGCCTCGCCACGCCCCACTGATGCGTCCAGGGTATGTAGCGCAAACCCCGCCTCCCGGCCGGCCCCACGGAAATCAATCCGTATCCCTCATCAAGGTATTCCAAAACCAGCCAGACCGGAAAACCCGTCGGCTTGCTGACTTTCGCAATGTACTCTGCGCGGCGGTAATAATCGTGCGTGGGCTCAATGGCCGCGACTTCGAACTTGTGCTGTTGCGTAAGGGTCCATTTGCTGCCGGCGGCGTTGACCAGAGTTACTCCTCCTGCCTGGTTTCCCTTGCCTGCCTCCCATCGGGCGATTTCAGCGGCCCACACCGAGGGACCGATGAACAACACCACGAGTAATGCCCATCCTCGCAAAAACCTCATCATGGCCTCCAATAAAATCAAATCAAAAAGCCCCCCATCTTATGCAGGCGGGGTAGCGGGGCGCAACTTCTAAATGTGAGGATCGGCGAACAAGAAGGCGTAGCGCGGACCTGTTTCGTAGGTCCGCGGCCTTTCCTTGCCCATCGGAGCCGTGCCGCGGGCCTACAAAACAGGTCCGCTCTACACATTCTCTTCCTCGTGCTATGATAAATCTTCGATTCTGACGGGACAGGGTTCTGGTCGGCCAAAAAATTAATTCTGAAGGGGAGGCACTTCGATGAGCCATTCGAAGCAGAATCGCCGCGAGTTCCTGGAGGCGGTGACCCTGGGCGTGGCGGGCGCGGGCGCCGGCGCCGTCGTTTCCGGAAACGCCCTCACTGCCCCGCCCGCCGCGGCCACCCAGGGTGAAATGCCCTATCGCACCCTCGGCCGCAGCGGCGAGAAGGTTTCGCTGCTGGGTCTGGGTGGCTATCACATCGGCGGCCAGGATGACGAGCAGGAAAGCATACGCATTGTCCGCACGGCCATCGACAATGGCGTGAATTTTATGGACAACTGCTGGGACTACCACGGCGGCATGAGCGAAATCCGCATGGGCAAGGCGCTCCGCGACGGTTATCGCCAGAAAGTTTTCCTGATGACCAAAATCGACGGCCAGGTAAAAGACGTCGCCGCCCGGCAAATCGACGAATCACTCCAGCGCCTGCAAACCGACACCATCGATCTTCTGCAATTTCACGAAGTCATTCGCCCCGGCGACCCCGACCGCATCTTCGGCCCCGGCGGCAGCATCGAGGCTGCGCTGGCCGCCAAGAAAGCCGGCAAGATCCGCTACATTGGCTTTACCGGCCACAAGGACCCCGACATCCATCTGAAGATGCTCAACACCGCCTTTCAGCATGACTTTACGTTTGACGCCGTGCAGATGCCGCTCAACGTGATGGACATGCACTTCAAGAGTTTTGCCCATAAGGTGGTGCCGGTGCTGGTGGAACACGGAATCGGCGTGTTGGGAATGAAGTCGATGGGCGATGGCGAGGTCCTGAAGAGCAATACGGTGACGCCCTTGGAGTGCCTGCATTACGCCATGAATCTGCCGACCTCGGTCGTCATCAACGGTTGCGAATCACTCGAAAGGCTTGAGCAAGGATTGCTCGCGGCGCGCACCTTTCGCCCGCTGAGTCAGAAGGAACTTGACTCGCTCCGCGCCCGCACCGCTGCGGCAGGTCGAAACGGCGAATTCGAACCCTTCAAGACTTCCACCATGTTCGATGGCACCGTTCACAGCCCCCAGTGGCTGGGGTAGAAGAGGCCAGTGGCTAGTGGCCAGTGGATAGCGGGAGGCGCAGCGTGCCCAAAATCTCCGCCGTGTTTTCTGACGTGGGTGGAGTGTTGCTAACCAACGGCTGGGATCACGCCGAGCGCGCCAGGCTGATAGAGCAGTTTGCCCTGGATAGCGGCGATTTTGAAAGCCGGCACCAGATGGTGGCCGCGGCGTTTGACACCGGGCAGCTGGACCTCGATCAGTACCTGGATCGCACCATCTTCTACCGCCCTCGCCCTTTTCGCCAACAAGCGGTGCGTGATTTCATGTACGCGCAGTCGCAAGCGCTGCCCGAATCGCTCGCCCTCATGGCGCGGCTCGCGCAAGCACGGAAGGTTTTTCTGGCGACGCTCAACAACGAATCGCGCGAGTTGAATCTCCACCGCATCGAGAAATTCGGACTGCGCAATTACTTTTCCGTTTTCTTCAGTTCCTGCTATCTGGGCGTTTCCAAACCCAACCCGCAGATTTACCGTCTGGCGCTCGACCTCTCGCAGCAGCAGCCGCAACAGTGCGTTTTCATCGACGACCGCCCGCTCAACCTGGAATGCGCGCGGCGGCTGGGCCTGCACAAGATTCAGTTTCTGAACGCGGGGCAACTGGAAAATGACCTGCGCAGTCTAGGAGTGGAGTTTTGAAGGTTCTTACACCGCAGTCACTCCGGCGCTGAGTTTCTGCGCGGTTTGCTTCACCAATTTCAGATCTAATTTCCCGCTCCCCATCAGGGGGAGAGACTCGACCTGATAAAAGTGCTCGCGGCGTGGCACCCACAAGGGGGGCAATCCGGATTCCCGCACCCGCTTCAGCAATTCATCCACGTCCAATCCCAAATCGAGGTGCAGCACCACGAAGCGCTCACCCTTCTGATCGTCGGAGACGGAGGTCACCACCAGGCGCTGCTCCAAGCTGCCCAGCGCGCGATGTAGCGCCTCTTCCAGGTGGATATGGGAAACCATTTCGCCGGCAACTTTCGAAAACCGGGAAAGCCGGTCGGTAATGGTGATGAATCCGTCTTCGTCGAGCTGCGCCACGTCGCCGGTGATATACCAGCCGTCTTCCCAGATGGCTTGGCGCGTCTTTTCCGGCTCGTCGAGATAACCCGCCATAACGCCCGGCCCCTTCACCAGCAGCATCCCCTCCTGGCCCGGCCCCAGGGGCTCAAACGTTTCGGGATCCACCACGCGCACCGCCGTCCCGGGAATCGGCCTGCCCACGCTTCCGGGCTGCACACTGCCCATCTGACTCTGCTTCCTGCGCCCGGCGGTCTCCACGGATACCACCGGCGAAGTTTCTGTGCAGCCGTAACCCTGCACGAGATCGAGATGGAATTTCTCCCAGAAGGCCTCCGCGAGTTCCGGCCGCATTTTCTCCGCGCCGGCAATGGGCACGCGCACGGAGGCCAGGTCCCCCCGCTCGCAGCGCCGGACGTATTCCCACAGAAAACTTGGGGCCCCGATCATCAGCGTAACGCGATACTTCCGGCAGAGTTCGCCAATCGTGCGCGCCTCCAGCGGGCTGGTGTGATACGCCACGCCGAACCCGGCGATGGCTGGCAGCCATAATCCCACCGTATAGCCGAACGAGTGGAAGAAGGGCAGAACCCCCAGCAGGCAATCGTTCCGATCGACGTCGATGGCCTGAAGCATGCCTTCCACGTTGGAGATGATGTTGCGGTGGGTCAGCATTACGCCCTTGGGCGTCCCCGTGGAGCCGCTGGAGAAGATCACGGTGGCGAGGGAATCCAGCGTCACATCACGCGGAATCAAGGCTCGGCGCAGAAGCCCGATGGGCGCCAGCCGCGCGATGGCCGCCCACACCAGCTTGTCAACTTTGGAAAAGGTCTGAGCTGCTTCTTCCATCAGGATCATGTCCGGCCGCTTGGGGATGTCGAATCGTTCCAGCAGCTTCTGCGAGGTGAAAATGGTTTTGATCCCGCAGCGCTCCATGGCCGCGTTCATTGCCTGAAGGGGCGCGGTGTAATTCAGGTTCACGGGCACCCGGCCGGCCAGGGTAATCCCGAGATTCACCACCGCCGTCGGCACGGTGGGTGGCAGGAGCACACCCACCATCTTTTCGCCGGGGCAGCGCTTTACCACCAAGCGCCGGAAAAGCAGCGCGCCAATCAACGCCTTCCCAAAGGTGAGCTCGCGCCCGGTTGAGTCCGCCATCGCGAAGCGGCCCCAGTTGCGCCGCGCGCTATCCAGGAACGCCGCCGGCAAAGGCAGTTGCACCGCGTCGCGATGGGCAGCGGTCACGGCGGCCTGAAGCGCCAAGGTTTGCCGCACCTGGAACGCGCTGGAATTTGCCGGGAGCGCCGTGCCGAAATTTACCGTGACGCGAAAGGGGATGCGGCGCGGCCACCGGAAAAAGAAGCGTCCCTGCTCGACACCGAAAATGTGCCCCCACTGGCGGTCGATGTGCACGGGAATCAACGGCACGCTGAGGCCGCGCGTGAGGGCCTCCAGGCGGGGTGCGAAGCGCGGCAAGTCACCGGCGCGCATCAGCGCGCACTCCGCAAACAGGCAAACCAGCTCGCCGGCGCGCAAGCGGTCTTGCGCCGCCTGCTCTGCCCGCGCCGTTTCCTGCGGCGAGTCCGTGGCAGAGACCGGAATCGCTCCCATCCGCTTCGCCAGCCAGTGAATGGCGCGCGCCTCATAAAAACGCCGCGGCATCAGGAAACAAATGGAACGGCGTACCCCCGCGCCCAGCAGGAAGGGGTCGATGAACGAGATGTGGTTGCACACCAGCAGCGCGGGGCCGCTCTTCGGCAGGTTTTCCCGCCCGCGCACTTCAACTCGATAGAAAGTGTGGGCCAGCAACCAAAGGCAGAGGCGAACGATTAAACGCGAAAGGAGCATGGAGTTCTGAATAAACGTTGAAATCGAAAGCGCCCGCCCGGAAGAGGGACCTCGTCAAATCAAGATCTGCGCGCGCCGGCCAGAGGCTCACGCGGGGCGGCGCAAAAGAGTATACCGCTTAACGGCAGGGGGTTCCACAAGTCGGAATGCGGTGATCATCCCCCAAGGCACTAGCCGGGTCTACTGGCCTTGACCTTGGGCGCAGAGAGGTGCTAGCGTCCATCGGCGCTGCAGGCTATTCTGGAAACACCCGATATGTGGGGCGTGGAGAATGTTCGCTATCTTGTGGACGTAATCATCGGCAGAATGCTTGAACGGGGCGTCGAAGCGGCCGTCCCGCGTGTGCCGATCCGTGGAGGGGTGACGCTTAAAGTGGCGTCATGCCCCGGTAATCTGTTGCCAGCAAGAAACCTCTATGAATAGACGCAATTTACTGAAGCAGATCGCAATTCCCCTTGCCGGCGCATTGGCGCTATCGCGCAGCAGCCCAGGCGGGGCTACTTCCCAATCATCGTCCCCAGCCATTGAGCGAACCCCGGCGCTTGCCGAATATGAGCGTCTGAGGTTTGGGGTTTCGTATTGTTTCAACATGAATACGTTTACAGGGGCCGACTATGATCCTGGTAAAGTCCCCGCGACAACCTACAATCCGACCCACCTCGACGTGCGCCAGTGGATCCGCGTGGCGCGTGATCTGGGCGCAAAATACGCGGTTCTGACGGTAAAGCACATGTCGGGCTTCTGTCTCTGGGACTCGAGGGGATATGACTACGATGTGGCGGCAAGCGCCAATAAAACGGACGTGGTGGCGGCTTTTGTCGCGGCCTGCAAGGAATACGGATTGCGCCCGGGATTGTACTACTGCATCCTCGATCCCCATAACGAAGGCACGCTTAAATGGACCGCACTGATTTCTGACCAGTACTTCCGCCTGATCCGGCATCACATCACTGAGTTACACACGCAATACCCGAATACGTTCTATCAGCTTTTCGATATCACTTCCAAGCTGTCGCCTGATCAGCGCTGGGAGTTGTACCATCTGGTGAAAAAGTATAGCCCGGATTGCATCGTCGTCATGAATCAGGAGTTCGACCACAGCCGGCGCAATCAGGGACGGACCTGCGAGCCGAAAAGCTGGCCGACCGATGTGATCAATGGCGAAGACACGCTCCCCCCGCCCGAAGGCCACAATCCGCAGGTAGAGTTTGAAGGCAAAGAGTATTATTTGCCGTTTGAAACCTGGCTCCCGACGGGGCCGATCTATCCCCCCAATCCGCGCGTTCACACTTGGTTCTGGAACGAGGGTTATACTACTCAGAGCGCCGGGGTGATTGCCGAGGCTTATCATACCTGCATGACTCACCACGCCAATTTCCTTCTCAACCTGGCCCCCGACCGGACCGGCCGCTTGCCGCAGGAAGCTGTGAAAACCATGCAGCAGGTAGCTGAGCTGATTCGGGCCTGAGGAGGACACTCATTATTGTGGAGGACTTGCTGCGAAAGTACTCAGTCTCCCCGGAACCTATTCCCCCGCCGCCGCAGCAAGCTTCTTGGCGGTTTCCTTCACCTGTTTCAAATCCAGTTTGCCGCTGCCGAGGAACGGCAGCGCCGGCACCGGAAAAAAGTTTTCTTTGCGCGGCACCCACAGCTTGGGGAGCCCGGAATCGCGCAGGCGCTCGAGCAATTCATCCACGCTCAATCCCAACTCCGTGTGGAGCACCACAAAGCGCTCACCTTTCTGCTCGTCGGAGATCGACGTCACCACCATGCGGGGCTCAAAGCAGCCGAGAGCGCGTTGCAGGGCTTCCTCCACCTGGACGTGCGACACCATCTCGCCGCCGATCTTGGAAAAGCGCGAGAGCCGGTCGGTAATCTGGATAAACCCGTCTTCATCAAGCTGCGCCACGTCGCCGGTGATGTACCAGCCATCCTCCCACATGGCCTGGCGCGTCTTTTCCGGCTCGCCGAGGTAGCCCACCATCACGCTCGGGCCTTTCACCAAGAGCATTCCCGGCTGGGCGGAGCCAAGCGTCGCAAAGGATTCCGGGTCCACGATGCGCACGGCGACGCCGGGAATCGGGTGGCCGACGGTGCCGCGTTTGGCGCCGACCTGTTTCTGGTCGCTGCCGGTGTAGCCCGAGTTCTCGACGGACACCACCGGCGAAAGCTCCGTGCATCCGTAGCCTTGCAGGAGGTCGAGGTGGAATTTCTCACGGAAGGCGTCGCCGAGCTCCGGCTTCATCTTTTCCGCGCCCACAATGGCCACGCGCAGGGAAGCGAAGTCCTCCGCCTCGCAACGCCGCACGTATTCCCACACAAAGGTGGGCGTGGAAATCATGATGGTGACGTGAAACTTCCGGCAGAGCTCCCCGATCTTGCGCGCCTCCAGCGGGTTCGAATGATAGGCCACCCCGAATCCGGAAACGGCCGGCAGCCACAGTCCAATGCTGAAACCGAAGGAGTGGAAAAAAGGCAGAATCCCCAGCAGGCAATCGCTGCGGCTCACGTTGATCGTCTGCTGCACGCCCTCCAGGTTGGAAACGATGTTGCGGTGGCTCAGCATCACGCCTTTGGGTGTGCCGGTGCTGCCGCTGGAAAAAATCACGGTGGCGAGCGAATCGAGATTCACATCGCGCGGAACGAGGCAGCGCCGCAGAACAGCGGTGGGAACAAGGCGGGCGATGAGCGCCCAAACCAGCTTGTCGAGCCGGGTGAAGCTCTTCGCCACATCTTCGACCATCACCATGCCCGGCTGTTTCTCGAAGCCGATACGGCTGAGCAGTTTTTCCGTAGTGAAAATCGTCTTCAGCCCGGCGCGCTCCACGGCGACTTCCATTGCCTGCTTTGACGAGGTGTAATTCAGATTCACCGGCACGCGTCCCGCCAGGCTGATGCCATAATTGAGGAGCGCCGCCGGCACGCAGGGCGGCAGCAGCACTCCGATCATCTTTTCGTCCGGGCATTGCTTCACCACTTGGCGCCGAAACAGCAGCGCGCCAATCAATGCCTGCCCAAAGCTCACTTGTCGGGCGGTGGAATCCGCCATGGCGAAGCGCCGCCAGTTGCGGCGCGCACAATCCAGGAACAACTCGGGCAGCGGCCGCTGCGCCTCTCCGCGGCGCGCAAAGGCGTCAGCGCTCAGCGCCATCACCGACTGCCGCACCTGGAAGGCGTCCGCATTGCCGGCAAGCGGCGCGCCGAAACTCACCGTGACACGATAGGGAATGCGGCGGGGCCACTTGAAGAAGAAGCGCCCGCGCTCGAAGCTGAAGATGCTGCCCCACACGCGGTCCAGGTGAACGGGAATGACGGGAACCGCCAGGCCGCGCGTAATGCGCTCAAAGCCGCGCCGGAAACGCAACAGGTTTCCCGTCCGCGTAATCGCGCCTTCCGCGAAAATGCAAACCAGGTCGCCCTCGCGCAAGCGGTCCTGCGCCCCGCGCAGCGATTGCACCATTTCCCGAGGCTTGTCCGCCTCAGAAATCGGGATTGCGCCCATCAGCTTGGCCAGCCAGTGAATTCCCCTGGTCTCGTAAAAGTGCCGGTACATCAGGAAGCGAATGAAGCGCGGCGTGCAGGCGCCGATCAAAAACGGGTCGGCAAAGGAGATGTGATTGCAGACCAGCAGTGCCGGCCCGCGCCGGGGCAGGTTCTCCGCACCGCGCACTTCAATGCGGTAGAAAGTGTGCGTGAGCAGGAAGAAGCACAAGCGAATCATGAAATCGGGCAGGACCGTCAAGATATGCCACGTGACGCCAAACGAAATCACCGCCATCACCAACAGGATTTGGTTCGCCTGCATTCGGCAAGGGCCGGAAAGGAACGCGAAAATGCCGGCGCCGAGAAACACTCCGGTGAACGTCAAGACGTTTGAAGTGGCGATGACCCGTCCCTTGGAGTGCTCGCCCGCGTTCGCCTGCAAGTAGGATTGCAACGGGATGATAAAGATTCCGCCCGAGAAGCCCAGCAGGAAATGCCCAAGGAAAACCTGGGCAACGGAGTGATGGCCGAGAAAGAGAAACACGCCGAAGACGCCCAGGCCTATCGAACCGATGGGCACCAAGCCCAGTTCCACCCGGTCGGCGGAAAGCTTGCCCGCCACAAACGCGCCCAGCCCAATGCCGATGGACACGGAGGCAGTGAGGTAACTGATTCCGGCGTTGCTCAAATGCAAGAGATCGCGGCCGTAACCGATAACGTTTTGCAAATAGACCGCGCCCAGAAACCAGAAATAGGCGATAGCCAGAACTGTTCGGAAAAGTGCGCGCGAGGCGCGAATTTCCGCGAAGTCCTGCCAAAACTCGCGGAAGGCGTTCGAGCGGAATTTTTCTCCCGCGGCGATGGCCGGGACGCGGCTGATGCCGGTGGCCACAACCAATCCCAACAAAGCCATGCCCACCAGCATGGCCACGGGAATGTAAGGTCTGGAAGGAAAGGCGTCGAGCAGCAGTCCGGCGGCCACGGGCCCCGCCACGATCATGGTGTAAACGGTAAGCTGCATCAGGCCGTTGGCCCGCGGCAAGGCTTCGTCAGGAAAGATTTGCGGAAGTATTCCTTCCTTGGCGGGATCGAGGAAGCAGGCGTGAATCCCCAGCAGGAACAGCACCGCCAGCATCGCAATGACCTGCCCGGCAAACATAGCAAAAGTGGCGAGGATAAGCAGCGTGGCCTCGACCATTTTCATGAAAATGATCACGCGGCGCTTGGAGAAGTGGTCGGCCACCTGCCCCGCATAGGAGGAGAACACGATGTAGGGCAACACATAGAGCGCAGTCCCCAGCGAAATGTAAAGGTTGCGTGTGGCCAGGGAAGCGACCGTTGAGGTGACGAACAGCATGAGGAGTTGTTTGAAGGTGTTGTCGTCAAACACCGCCAGCGCCTGCGCCGCCAGCAGGAAAACAAACCCCCGTTCTTTCAGAACGTCCGAGTATCCCCGCGAATTCGCCATATTCTCCCCCTCCTGCCTGCTTTCCTGCCGGTTGACGCTTGATGCTTGAGTCACGCGCATCGGGTCACGACAAGATCGAAAAACACGGGATAGCCAGGAGGTGTGGGCATTGGCCCGCGCCCATTCTAGAGCAATTGGCGAGGCGACAAAAGCCCGTTTCTCCGCCCGGCTCATATCAGCCTCCCCAGGGAGCGCGCCAAGATCACAAAGGCATGCAGCCATTCCTCGGGAGCCCAGCGCAAAACCGCCGCGCTCAGGACCACCGGGCTCACAATCACAACTCCCAAAATCAATTCGTTTCCCATGATTTCCACCCTCGCGCTGGAGAATAAACGAGAGCGCGGGGCCGCCGCGACAGGGGGCGTTACAGTTTGTGAAGTGTCACACTCGACCTAAGACGGCTTAACGGAGCTTCTGGCGCGGTGATATAATCCCTTCGCCGTCAGGGGCGTATTCACTCCGCAAAAAGGGTCTGAACCACCGTGCGTTATCGGCTTTTCGTCACACTTCTTTCGATCTTCGCAGCTCTTGCCTTCGCAGGACTTGCAGTGGCGCAGGAGCACGTTTCCTTTGCGACTCAGGACGGCGGAACCACCTACGCCGACCTGTACGGTAAAGGTGAGCGCGGCGTGGTGTTGGCCCACGGCGGCCGTTTTAACAAGGAGAATTGGGAGAAGCAGGCGCGAATCCTCGCGACGGCAGGATATCGCGTTCTGGCGATCGACTTCCGCGGCTATGGCCAGTCGAGAGGTCCAGGTCAAGCCGACATTTTCACTGCGCCGCTCCACTTGGACGTCCTGGCTGGGGTCCGCTATCTGCACAAAAATGGCGCCAAGTCGGTGGCGGTGGTCGGCGGCAGCATGGGGGGCGCCGCTGCTGGAGACGCATCGATTGCCTCCGCGCCGGGCGAGATCAACCGCTTGGTCCTGCTGGGGGCGGCGCCGAACGGCCCGGCCGAAAAGCTCAAGGCGCCCACGCTTTTCATCGTGGCCCGAGACGACGCAAACGACGATGGACCGAGGCTTCCCAGGATTCGCGCGCAATATGAGAAAGCCCCTGAACCAAAGGAATTGATCATCCTCGATGGCTCTGCGCACGCGCAATTCCTCTTTCAGACGAATCAAGGAGACCGCGTCATGCGCGAGATCCTGCGATTCCTTTCGTTGCCGTGAACCCGCCTGCCCGTGGAGGTGGGTAAGCGGCTCCCCTGGCGCAAATCGCGATTACCATTTGTGGGGGACAACCGGATGCACACCTGTAGCGCGGTGCCTTGCGAATTGACGCTGTGAATGGACAGTCGATGCGAATACACCGGTTTTGAAAGCTGAAATGCCGTGGACCATCGGGCTCCAGGTCCGGGCTCGCTGTTGGCGTCTTTAATTTTTGTGGTGAAAGTCCGAACCAAACAAAGGGGAGCTCCGAGTCCCTGTAATTCTGATGGGGATTTCAGTCATGCCGTTCTTCCGAAAGAATCCATCAAAAGGCTTAAGCAGGATCGACTTGAACCCCGTCATCGTTTGTGACAACTTGGCATTCAGGCGCAGGTTGCCGTGGAAATTGAGGGTCTCGTGGGTTAGATCATAGGTCCCCTCAACTTGCACCTCGGCCCCTTCCACCTCGAAGCGCAGGTCCCTAAAAGTCATAAGGCCGTTGTCCAACTGGAAGCGGCCTTGCAGATTGGAGACATCTCTGCCTGCGGCTTCATTCTTGGGCATGCCCAAGCCTTTCCGGCTGAGCGTTTGAACCTTTTCCTTCACCTCGGGATTCGTAAACTCAGCCTCACGTACTCCAAAAGCTCCTGTGAGGCTCAAACGATCGACGAGATCATTGCTCCCTGGACGTAAATTCAACTTCGCGGCTAGGTTCACTCTCCCTGTCATAGGCGGGGGATTTGATTTCACCCAAAGCTGCAGCAGATCTTCCAGCCGCCCCGAGTCCATGTGAAGATCAAGAACGATGTTCCGACCCCTAGCGCCCGGTTTTTTCACGACCTCCCCAGTGGCTATCGCCGTCGTGTGCAGAAATTGGGCCCGCACCGGATGCAGGATGGTATTGCCAGTGGTTCCATCAACCGTCGCGCTAAAGGTCGTATGCAGGCTTACCGGGTGTCCACCCAGCGTGACTCGAAAGTCCGGTGTATCCGTTTCGCCTGTCACTTCCATCTGGTTGAGCGCTCCTTCGAACTGCCCTCGCGAAGATAGGATTCCGCCAATTCCCTTGATCGCGCTGAGATTGGCATCCGTAAGAGTGTAGTGTGATAAAAGCGGCGTCAGGCCGGGTTCTTCAGAGTCCCATGGGCCAAACGATCCGGCGGCATGGACGAAGCCCAGAGGCGTGGGATTGATCAGTTCCGTCGAAAATGCCGCGGCTTGATGCAAGCCTACAGAGTGCAGATCGAGATCACGAACGATAAAGAGATGTGAAGCGCCATGTTGGGAAAGGATTTCAACCAGTCCATTGTTCGCCGTGATCTGATGAACAAAAATCGGAATGTCCCTGACCGGGGATAACCTCTTTTGCGTTTTCCTGCGCAGAAGAGGCGGAATGGTGATTTTCAAGCCCGTGAGATTGACCCGATCGAGCTTCCACGGCTTTCCGATAAACGCTCCCAGGCCGCCCACGGCAAGAAACTCATCGACCTGGATAAGCGGGGGCACATCGGTGCGGCCTTCCTGACGAAGCGATAAGTTCCTGCCATGGATACGAATGCGAGGAAATATGGAGACGTCGAAATCTCCCATCTGCACGTCGGCGTGAAATTTCGCGGCCAGTACGGTTACCGCGCGGGCTTTCACCAGAGGCTTCGCGTAGATTGCCGCCCAGATCGATAGAGCGGCAACCAGCACGGCCATAGCTGCAGCGGCCAGGAGGAGAATCCGTTTGACCGCGAAACTCCTGGAGCGGATGGCATTCATCTTGGGCGACCCACATTCACCATTATAGCGGCTATATGCAGCTTAGCCGGAACTCCCCTTGGCAAGAGCCCTACTCGCGTGGCCCCGGCAAAGAGAAGGCGCCCCACACGGCGGGCAGATGCTGTTTTCATGTAGCCTCATTTTTCTCTTGACAAAGCCTAGGCGAGTAAGTATACTGGATTTGGTAGACAGTGCTCTTGGATGAAAGGGCTCTGCGCATGCCGAGCAGGCAAGAATTCGACTTCCGCCCGCCGTGGCGGCTAACCCCCCAAAAAACAAAGAGTTGCGCTGGCCACTGGCCATTGGTCCACAAAAAAAAATGTTGACTTTTTACGTTCAAAGCCGGAATGTGTATGAAAACAAAGGAAATTATGACAAAATGGCCGAGAGAAAATCGGACATTTATGTCGGAGCAACACGGATTTTGCAGGAAACTGCAGCTTCTGGGGCGCAATTTGCACCAAGTCGCCTCACTTATGGGGCTTTTGAAAGGTCATCTCGGCGCATCACAAGGTCACATATGCGAAGCATTTACGCAATACTATTCGTCGCTCTTAGTTCGAGCGTTTGTGCCGCGCAGAATGCTGGTATGGCGTTAAGTAGGGATCGCCTGACCCCGGACGAGATCGCAGTGTATCAAGCTGTTATCATGGACTATTTGCGAGATTCTAAGGGATCACTCAACGTTGCCAACGTCACCGTGCCTCTTGTTATTCCTGATTCCTTGATCGCCGGAGGCTGTGTGCCCAGTTTTGGCCTCGAAGAGGCCAACAAGAGAGCTCGGTTAATTCACAGAATGGCGCCCGAAGTAGCGTTGAACCTGAAGGTAACTCTGGTCGATCGCGACGAGCAGAGACGAAAATATATGAGATTCGAAGGCTCAGAACAAGCTTGGGATAACGGCCTGTTTACATTATCGGAAATAGTATTTGAGAAGGACCATCGGAAGGCTGTCGTGAGCCGTAGTTTCGTATGCGGAGGGCTTTGTGGGCAAGGTCAAACGTTGGTTCTCGAGAAGGTGGCCGGGAAGTGGAAGGTGAGTAAGAGGTGCGGCGGCTGGATTTCGTGAAGTCTTGCGCGCTTTGCGATGCGGTTGCACTTTCCCTTCCCGCATGCGCCACGACCTGTAAGCCAAAAGGCATCCGCGTTCCTCGCGACGGACGATACGAATATCGCGTGTCGACCGAACGCACGGAGAGATGCGGTTCTGAATGCGGTATGGAGCATGCCTGAATTCGAGCTCGCTGGACGCCAAGTCTAATGGACATTCGCATCAGCAAAGAGAGTGAAATCCCTCTCCGGCAGCAGTTGGCGGAGCAGATTGTCTTTCACATCGCCACGGGCAAGCTCAAGCCCGGCCAGGCGCTGCCCAGCGTGCGCGAGTTGGCGCGCCGCCTGAAGATCCATCACAACACGGTAAGTGAGGCTTACCAGGATTTGATCCGGCGCAGGTGGCTGGTGGGGCGACGCGGCAGCCGCGTGACGGTTCGAGCCCTGGAGGAAGGAGCACACGCCCGCGGGGCGAGCGGCCTCGACGACTTCATCAACACGCTGATTCGGTTGGCGCGCGACCAGGGCTTTTCGCTCCAGTCATTGCGCGAACGCGTGCGCGAGCGCCTGCTGGGTCAGCCCCCCGATCACATTTTGGTGGTGGAAGCCGATGCGGGACTGCGCCGCCTGCTGCGGGAAGAAATCCGCGCGGCCATCAACTGGCCGGTGGAGGTCTGTTCGCGGTTGGAACTGGCGGCGAACCCCGGCCTGGGCATTGGCGCCTTGGCGGTGGCTGCCCACTATGCGATCCCCGACGTCAACCCCCTGCTGCCCAAGGACCGTCCCGCCATTCCTCTGGCCTTCGGCGCGGCGGACGAGCAAGTGGAACTGATTCGCCGGCGGCGCGAGCCCTCCGTGGTGGCGGTGGTTTCCGTCAGCGAGGGATTCCTGCAAACCGCGCGCAGCGTGCTGGCGACAGCCGCCGGATGCCGCCACGTGCTGCAAGAGTTCCTGCTTCCCCTCCCCGACCCCAAAGCCTTGGCGGCTGCGGACGTGGTCTTTGCGGATTCCATCGCCGTGCGCGAGGTCAAGCATCGCGGCGTCGTTCCCTATCGACTCATCGCCCCCGCCTCCCTGAGCTACCTTGCCAGCGCCCTGCGAGCGCCATGAAATCCCTCGCGTCGGCTCGATACCTGGAATGGGCCCGTCGAACGAGCGTGGCCCGTGATTTCCTGGAGGCATTCGGCAGAAGGATTGTGGATATTCCAATGCAGCCCGATTTTCCCCAGCATTCCCCACCCTTTGACTTCGGCCATTTTGTCTGATAAGTTATGATTCTAGCCACAAATTCTTTGCGAGGTCAGGCTTCGGAGAGTCACCTTCCGGTAAGACTGCCTCGGTCATCTATGCTGAGGGACAAAAATGATCTGTGGGCGCGCAGTTGTGAGTTACTTGACCCCTAGCGGTCGGCGATTTCTCAAAGCAATCGGACTGCTGTGCCTGTTTTCAGGCATGGTCGCCCTCTCCCCCCTGGGCCCTGCGATACCCGTGCCTTTCGCCAACCAGCATCCCGCGGCTACGCCAGCCGCGCGCGCCAAGGGCTTAGCTCCAACCTACGGCAAGCTGCCCCTAGGCTTCGAAGCCAATCAAGGACAGACGGATCGGACGGTGAAATTCCTTTCGCGCGGGAGCGGATACGCGCTGTTCCTCACTGCGAACGAAGCTGTCTTGGCGTTAGAAAAGCCGTCAGTTGTCAGTGTCCAGTGGCCAGAAGAAACAGGGCGGAAGCCAGGAGCACGCGCGCGTGTAGCGCCGACCGGAACCCGTCCCGACACGGCAGTGTGGTCGGCAAGTGCCGGACTAAAGTCCGGCGCTACGACAGCAACAACATCGATTCCTCCGCCCACAACGGACGACATACAACGGACCACGGACAGCGTCCTCCGCATGCGCCTGGTGGGCGCCAACGCCAACCCCGCAGTGACGGGGGCGGATGAACTCCACGGCAGGAGCAACTACTTAATCGGCAACGATCCCAAGAAGTGGCGCACGAACGTCCCGAATTACGCCAAGGTGAAATACCAGAACGTCTATCCCGGCGTGGATTTGGTTTATTACGGCAACCAGGGCGGACAACTGGAATATGATTTCGTCGTGGCCCCCGGCGCCGACCAGAGCGCCATCAAGTTGGAAGTAGGGGCGGGCTTTGTGCCCGCCCGCGAAGGGCACCCACCAGGGGTGCCCCTACGAATCGCGGCCAATGGCGACCTCGTGGTCAAAACCAGCGAGGGCGAGGTTTGTTTCCACGAACCAGTGGTCTATCAACCCGCGATTCACAGTGGGCAACGGACACCGGACTACAGACAACGGACACCCATTGAAGGACACTACGTCTTGCAAGCCAGTAACCAAGTTGGATTCCAGGTCGCTTCCTACGACCACTCGCGACCGCTCGTCATTGATCCTGTGTTGTTTTACTCCACATTCTTCGGGGGCACGGGCGCAGACCAGGCCCTGGCAGTGGCGGTCGATAGTCAAGGTGATTTCTACGTCACGGGCCAAACTGCTTCCAGCAGCTTCCCCCTCGCCGGCGCATTTCAAGGCACATACGGGGGGCTCACCGACGCGTTCGTTGCGAAGTTCAAAGGCGACGGTTCGGGACTGGTTTACTCAACCTACCTTGGCGGAAGCTTCCCGGATATTGCGCAGGCCATTGCCGTCGATTCACAAGGGAATGCCTATGTGACGGGGTTCACAACGTCGAGCGACTTTCCCACGAAAAACCCTCTTCAGGCTGCGCTCAGTGGAATTTTTAATCAGGATCTGTTTATCACCAAACTCAGTCCGGATGGCTCGTCGCTCGTTTATTCCACCTACCTCGGCGGCTCAGGCCTCGATACGATCGCCGCGATTGCCGTCGACGCGCAGAATGAAGTCGTCCTTGCCGGCACGACGAAGTCGACGGATTTCCCCGTGGTCAACGCCCTCGAGCCCCGTCTCACCGGCACCTCCGGCAACAGCGACGCTTTCGTGGCCAAGATCAACGCTGACGGATCGGCTCTGGTATTCTCAACGTACCTTGGGGGCACCGGTGTGGACGGGGCAACGGGTGTTGCCGTTGACTCTAAGGGCAACATCGTCGTAAGCGGAGGCACGAATTCCACGGACTTCCCAACTCTGAATGCCGTGCAGCCTAACTTCGGCGGGGGCACGACAACCAACGTTATTTCCGCCGATGGCTTCCTGACTAAGCTCAAGGGCGACGGCTCAGCGCTTCTCTTTTCCACCTATTGGGGCGGGTCGAATTCCGACCAAGCCGCCTATCTCAGCCTCGACAGTAGCGACAACATCTTCCTGGTGGGCGAAACCAACTCCGATGACTTTCCCACCTCTAATCAGACGAAACCCCCCGGCGCCGGCATCACAGGTTTCGTGACGAAATTCAAGCCAGACGGGTCCGGCGTCCTTTTTTCAACGATCTTTGGCGGATCCGGCACTGACTTCATCTACGGTTCCGCAGTTGACCCGGACGGCAACATCTATGTCTCGGGAAACACCAATTCCGCGGATTTCCCGCTCACCAATCCGCTCCAGTCCACTTACGGCGGCGGAACGTCGGACGGATTCGTATCCGAGCTGTCGGGTAACGGGTCGACGCTGCTCTTTTCCACATACCTTGGCGGCAGCAGCACCGATGGATTTGACCGCATGGCGGCTGACCGCAACGGGATCTATATCGTCGGCAGCACGAGCTCCACGGATTTCCCAACCGCCGGCGATCCCCTGCACATAAGCCAGTACGTGGGAGGCGGCGACGGGGTGGTCGTTAAGATTACCAATGGTGCGCAAGTCTCTTTCTCTACGAGCGGCGTGGCTTTTGCCGACCAAATGGTGGGCACTACCAGCGCGTCCCAGCCGGTGACCCTGACGAACGCGAGTAGCGTCGCGCTGAACATCACGAACGTCAGCATCAGCCCCGACTATGGCCAAACGAACGATTGCGGCGCCTCATTGGCCGCAGGCGCGAACTGCACGTTCAACGTCACCTTCACCCCCCTTGCGAGCGGCACGTGCACCGGCACGCTGACCGTCACTGACGACGCCGGCGGCAGCCCGCAGGTCGTAACTTTGAGTGGAACCGGGATAGGGGCCCAGGTGAGCCTGTCTTCCTCTTTACTTACCTTCCCACCGGAAATCGTAGGAATCAGGAGTAGCGCCCAGACGGTCACGCTAACCAATACGGGCAATTCCTCGCTGACTATCTTAGGCATCACAACCACCGGTGATTTCTCCCAGACCAACACCTGTGGGAGCACGGTAAGAGCGGGGGCTAACTGCGCCATTTCGGTGTCTTTCAGGCCGCCAGGGGCGGGAACGAGCCTCGGCACCCTCAGCATTCCCGATAATGCTCCCGGCAACCCGCAAACTGTCGCACTCAGCGGAACGGGTGTGGTTTTCACAAGTGGGCCGCATCCTCCGGTTGTTCTGCCGCGGCCACCGAGCCCGGTCCCGGGGCAACCGGTACGGGTGCTTCCTCCCACGCCCATTGTAACTGCGCCGATCTCCGTGCCCGTGCCGACGCCCATGCCGGGGCCCGTTATACACTTGGCGTCCTCTTCCCTTGCTTTCTCAGCTCAGGGCGTAGGAACCAGCAGCCATGCCCAGACCGTCACGCTGATCAATTCGGGCAACGCCACGCTGACTATCTCCAGCATCACTGCCAGCGGGGATTTTTCCCAGACCAACACCTGCCCGGCCACCTTGAGCGTGGGTGCTAACTGCTCCATCTCGGTGACTTTCAAGCCGCTAGCGGTGGGAACGAGGACCGGCACTCTCAGCATTTCTGGCGATCCTACCGGCAGTCCGCAAACTGTCGGACTCAATGGGACGGGTCTGGTCCCTACGGTTGGGCCGCATCCTCCGATTGTTCAACCATCCCCCCGGGTCAACCCGCAGCCTCCAAATTAGCAGTGCGGGGGCAGGAGCGAGGTCATCATGAAGAATGTCGCAATCTGCATCAGTCTGCTGTTGGCATGGCCCAGCGCCGCGGCGGCGCAGCAACATGCCCCCGTGGAGAAGTCCGCGAAGCAGACCTCGGCGGAACAGTTGCAGCAAGCGCTCGTCAAGGATACCAAGATTCTGGTGATCGACGTGCGCAGTCCGCAGGAATTCGCGGCGGGGCACATCCCCGGCGCGGTGAATATCCCCTTCGACGAGCTGGCCAGGAAACTGGAGGGGATGAAGGTTACGAAGGACACGACGCTGGTCACCATGTGCGAGCACGGGGGCCGCAGCTCGCGCGCCGTGTTGGAACTTCAGAAGTTGGGATACCCCACTGCTTCTTATTGCACCCTCGAGTCCTGGAGGAAATGCGGCTACAAGATTGAAACGGGCGACGCCAAACCGCACGCCGCGGCCAAGGTCTACAAATTCATTTGCCATCATTACTGCAATGCGGACAAGGAGACGACGGATTTGGACGAAATCTGCGATTGCGCATGCGACCGGCCCTATCGCGAATGCATGAAAGGCGATTGACGGCCGCCAAGGAGCTCGCCTTCATCGCTGAAGCAGACCAAGGCCTTTGCATCCATCCCCCGGGAACAGGAATTGATTGTCCGCAACCCAAAGGGGTTTGATCTCCACCTATGCGCCGCATGGGGAGCTTCGTCCTATGCTTCAAATAATGTAAATTGTTTTTAATAAGATAAAGCCATAGGTAACTTTTATGAGATTTTATGCGTCAAATCTAGAAACGTGGTCGAATTGCAAGGCGTGTCAGAGGGTAATGCTGTCCGTACTGAGATGGGCACGTGGAGATTACTAAGTTGATGATGGACCCAATCCTCTGGCGGCGCGGCTGCGCTATGAACATCCTTCTAATCTGTACACTTGGCCTGTCTCATCAACTGTTAGCACAACAGGCGGGGCAGGCCCCCCTTCCGCCTAACCAGCAAACCCAATCGGCAACGCCCCAAACCAACCCCGCGGATGATCCCATGGCCGTCCAAGGCCCACCCGCTCCAGCTCCCCAAGCTCCAGAAAATGACCGAATCTTCTGGACGCTACCCAACTACATGACCGTGGAAAATTCCTCCAAGCTGCCTCCGCTTACGTCGCGGCAAAAATTCAAGCTGGTGGCTCAGGGGACTTTCGATCCTGTTGAACTTGTCTTTATCGGCGGGGAAGCTTCCGTATACCAAGCCTTCAACACGAACCCCACCTTTGGCCAGGGGTTTGTTGGCTATGCCAAACGCTATGGATTAGCGTTTACCGACAACGCCATCGAAAATTTTATGACGAGCGCCGTATTCCCTTCGGCGCTTCGCCAGGATCCGCGCTATTACCAAATGGGTAAAGGAAGGTTCCTCCACCGCGCCGCATACGCCGCCCTGCGTGTTTTCACCATACGCGGGGGTTCGGGAAAGACCCAGTTCAACTTTTCTGAAATCCTCGGTGCTGGCGTGGCCGCAGGCATCTCCAATGCGTACCATCCCGGGCCCCAGACCATGGGTACCTCCGCGCATACTTGGGCAACACAAATTGGGTGGGATTCCGTCGCTTACGAGATGAAAGAGTTTTGGCCGGACATTCACCGCCTTCTTTCGCGGGGCAAGCACAACAATATTTAAGTCCTTGGGAGCAGGCAGCAGGAGATGAACTGCGAGATCCTGGCAGGACAGGTGCGCTCATTCACCAAAGGTGTCACAGATTGATCGGCCTCCTCTCCTTGCAATGTTGAGCCCGCCCCTGAGTATCCGGGGAAGTTACGGCATTGACGGCGGCCGCCGACGCAGTGGCACATGAAGAGGGGGCATTGCTCATCTGACCAGATCGTGACTCGGGGGGATGCCCCAGCACGCCTCTGGCGCGCTGAGTATCCCCCCAACCTGCTTACTGAGTGGACAGAATTGCCTGTTGATAGGAAAGCGCGTTTACGTCCGTAAACCGGGGAGTGCCCGGCGGCAACGCTCCAATATTCTGAAAATCCGTGTCAAACGTATAGAGGCGATGGGGCGCGCCGTACACCGTGTTGCCATACTTGTAAATTCCGGTGCCCTGGCGCGATATGAAAAAGCTGGCCATGGAGCCGAGATAATTCAGATTGTTGCCGCTCCAATCCTCGATGTAACGAAGGAAGTTGTGAACTCCGCCGTCAGTTCCGGTGTCCTGAGCCCCCCAGGTGAGCGCTGCGGTGGTGCCATTGTAAGCCTTGAAGGCATTAGTCTTTCCGCCTATGACCGCCATCCGGTAAAAGGAGGGGGTCGCACAGCGAGCGGGGATGGTGAGGCTGCAACCTTCGTTGCCAGCCGGCCCCCCCCCCCAAGTCGGGCTGTAAAGGCTGCTTGCATCCCCGGATGGAAGTCCTGGTTGGGTGCCAGGCGTCCAATTGTTCGAAAGCAGCGTCACGGCGTCGCCGATCACCGCCGCAGGCACGTGGCATTTGCCTGACGGGTCAGGACTAAACGCCCCCACCGCACTGCTGGCATTGTAATCGCCCAAGACATAGACGGGATTCTCAGAAGCCACAGTGAATCCACCGCTCGTAGCGGGGCTGGGGCAAGTCGCCATCGTCGCCGCAGCGAGAGGCGGCAGATTGCCCAGTGTGCCATTCACCAGCCGGAGGGCTCGCCGAAAGACGACGACGCTGTTCTTTTCTGCCTGGGCTGCCGTGATTCGTACGAATGCGGGGTTTTCTGTCGCGGAATTGGCCACCGCGCTTATGATCGTGTTCCATGTCTGCGCGCCGGTGGAGGCGCCGCCGACGGTGACGCCGGTCGGGGCGACGCTGGCGGGGGTGACGATGGGGTGCGCATAGGCGCCATAAGTGCGGAAGACCCCGTCGCCGTCCAAATCCTCCGGGGCATCCATTGTCAAGTTGGGGGTCCCGGCGGTCACGGCGGGGTTGATAATGTCTTCGTTCCCGTATTCACCGGTTTCGCCAATCGTGCACGTGCCTTCGAGTTCGTATTTCGTGTCGCCGCAGTTCATTCTGCGGTCCGAAGTGTAGAGGATATAGCCGGAGTTGCTGAGGGCGTCCGGGCCGTTGATGGCATACACGCCGCTGGTTGCAATGTTACCGGCAAACCATTGCTGAAGATTATGCACATCGACTTCCATTAAGTTCATGATGCCGTTCAGCGATGAGGTCGCCGGGCCGGAAGTGTCTCGCACCTCCCCCTCTCGCGGGTCGTAGAAATTGATGGGAAGGTAATTCGGAGCGTAGGTGGCCGCCTGCACCGAGTTCAGTTGGTGGCCTGGAGGTAAACCCGCCACGATTGTCCCCGTGTTGTTGTCAAGATAAGTCGTCCCCCCACCCACGGCAATGTACCCGTTACTCCCGGTAAACACGGGAGAAGGTGTTGGGGTGTTATCGGTGGTGGTAGTGCGGTAAACCCTGTAGCCGGTGGCCCCCGGGAAGGCTGTCCAATTGACGGTAATCTCGTTCTTGGAGCCGGACCCGGTTGCTCTGCTCGCCCACGTGCCCGTGGTTTCACCCCAAGCGCCCAGAGCGGTGACCAGGTAATAATAGGTTTTACTTGCAGTTAATGACCCGGCGGTGGTGAGGAGGGTAAGAGGACTAGGCGCTGCCATCCCCTCCCTGGCTTGTTCAAGGTACACGATGGATGTGTTCGTGGGAGGTTTACCCGCGGTGAGCGCCGTATTGGCCTCACTATATGACGTGACTCCACTTCCGTACTGAATGTACCCGGTCTCTCCCCCAGCAGTGGTTCCGCGGTAGACCCGGTAGCCGGTCGCGCCCGTCATGGCGTTCCAATTGATCGTTAAGGTTTTATACGTGCTCGTGGTGGTATAAGGGCCGTACTCCACGCCCATGCTTTCACCCCAAGACCCCAGGGCGGTGACGACGTAGTAGTAGGTGGCGGCCGCTAATGACCCGCCGCTGACCAAGGCCGGCTCCGCTGACATCGTCAGTTCGTCGCGCGAGATTCCCTGCGCCAGAATTTCCTCGGTGACATCCTTAAACGTTGGTGTTGAGGGGTTGTAGCCTGGTGCGCCTGGACCTAGTTGCTCTTCGATTTTGATATAGCCACCCAACAAAGTCGTCCCCGCCGCAGTCATGTAGTCGCTGTCCGTCGTCGCGCCGACCGACTCGGCGATAGGCGTAAGCATGCTAGTTGCGGGGCTTGTCGCCGTGGCGGGCAGGGGTGGAAGGTAGTAGGCGCCGCCGCTGGTGGTGCGCTGAACCACGTTCGACATGCCCGAACTTCCCACTTCGGCAAGCGGGTACGGTTGTACCGTGGTATCAATGCCCGGTAAGCCGTTGATGTCGGCTTGGGTGTCCGACAACAGAATGCGCACGCTGGCCTGGTTGAAAAACCGCTGGGTGCCGATATCCGAAGTCGGGCTCTCGCAAGTGCTACCGGGGCAGGTATCAAGGGGACGCTGAATCATCGTAATTGGCAAACCACCTGCCAGCGCCAACGCCAAGTTGAGCACCTTTGCTCCCGTCTTCCCATCCTGAATCCAGTTGTTATAGGTGGTCTGCGAAAGGGTTTTCCAGTTGGGGTTCACCGTGCTTCCCGCCCCGCCCTCGACGCTGCCTTGGGTGCTTCCCAACGTCAGGCAATTTCCCGTTGTTAGATTCCCCGTGGCCGTCGACGGGCAGCCGCCCGTCGTGGTCAAGACGTTGACGTAAGCACAGTAGTTGGCAGTAAAAGCACAAGCGGTCGGGTAAGTCGCCATCGCGTACCCATTGGCAAGCTGCGACCGGATGATGGAGCCAGCGGCGGTGGTGTGATCATCGACGTCCAACGTACTGCTGCTACTTGACGCCAGATACAAGTTGCCATTCGTGTGGATCCGGCCTCCAAAGGAGAAGCTCGTGCCGGCAAAGAAGGAGAGGTCGGTCTGCGAGAAGATCCCATACTCGAACACGGGGACGGCGACTTCCTGGACTTGCCGCGTCATCTTGATCTCGGTATTGTTCGGGCCGTCGGCAACCACTGTAAGTGTGAAGGGAGTAAGGACTCCCTCCAGTCCTGATAAGGGGGTATTCCCGGCTAAAATGCCGGGAGATGAGACCATGGTGTAGCCCGTACTCGGCATGGGGCAGGCCGAACCAGGCTGGCAAATGGTGTATGTGGTATACGAGACCCCCGGGATTGCGTCGCCATTGGCGGCGGAGGGCATGAAGCTGGAGGTCGTTAAATTGGTAATTTGGGCAGAGTTCGGAGAGGAGTGGGTGACGAAAAAGGCCGCCAAGTCCGAGCTCATTTTCTCCAAAGCGCCCATGGCGCCGTAATAGGCCACCGCATTGTCGCGGTCGCTCGCCGCCACCTTCTGCTCCCCCGTGGTCAGAAAATAGAATCCCAGCATCATGACGGTGAGGAGCAGAATAACCAGTAAGACCGCAATCAGAGCTGCCCCGGATTCCTTGCTTCCACGCTGATTCATATCATCACCATCGCCTTTCTAGCGGGGCCGTTTCGGCCCGCCCTTCGGATGCGCCTCGCCCGGTGGAAACATCGGTCTCCTCCCACGGCCTCAATATTTGTTCTGAAAGGCCAGATTCTGAATCGCCACCGAGGTCGCAATCGAATTCGTGTAATACAATCCGGACTTCCGGTTCGGATGGTCCGCCTTAGCAATCACCCACACATTTACCTTGCGGATTTGGGACAGATTGGTAGTGGGGTTCCGTATAGGGTCGAGCGGCGTCGCGAGGGGCGAGAAGCTGTAAGAAACTTGCAAGACGTTAATCCCCAGCGCCACGGGCTGGGCAGCGGTGCAGGATGCGCATCCCGAGCCCACCAGCCTCATGAGCCTTTGCGAGCTCGAGTTGTCCACATAATAAACGATCATGCTAATCGCGTAGGCAGTCATGGCAGGCCAGGAGACGGAAGGGGTCGTCGTCTCGAGCTGCTGGGTTATCGTTCCGCTGGTGGGACCGGTGAATTGGTTGAGGCCGAGGGCGTCATAGGCGCTCCCTTTGGTAAAGGTGATCGTATTGGTGGAGGTATTGACTGCCGTTGCCGTGAGGAGGCATTCCCCGTTGGTGTTTTGCAACATGACGAGTTGGCCGGCTGAGATCTGCGAGGGAGTTGTGGTGGTGGTTACCGTGGCGGCGCTGGCCGTGACGGTGGGGGCGGTGGTTATGGAAAGCGGTGTGATAAGAGGGTTGACGGTAATCATCGTGATCTGGTCGGTGGGGATGAGGGTGCCCCCGCTTCCCGTCGATTGCCCATAACCCGGTCCCGGAGTGAGGATGGGGAGGTATGAGCTGGAGGGAAAATCATTTGCTGTAGCATTTGCAGGGCTCAGAGAATTCAGGGGAGGCCCTGGCATAATGATCCTGGTAGCGGTGCCCCCGTAGGGGATGGGGATGCCATTCTGGCTAAGTTCCCATCCGCACGTGGAAAGATCGCGGGTTATAACGTTGGCAGCGGCGCGGAGGTTTTCGTTCACATCCCCCATGGTACCGGCGAGGTCGGTGGTGTTATAGAGTTGATCGAGGAAGGTGAACGCCAGCCCCAGCAAGATGAGTGTCAGGGCCATGGCCACGATCACCTCCACCAGGGTGAAACCCCGCGGGCAGCGAAATCGGGCCGAATTGGGAAATGATTTAGGCATAGGGTGACATCAGGGCGACCAGAGTAACCTTACGGCTTAAGCCGTTCGGTGTCGTGTACTTAATCGTGACAGTAATCTCACTGAGGATCGAGGTGATCTGCGTGATTTGAACCTGCCGTGTGTATCCCACGAGGGGCACGAGGACGTCTTGCGACGTCCCCAGAATTCCATTCGGGCCAGGCGTATCGATGGTCTCAACACTCGGCCCATCGTCTGCCGTGTTCACGATGCCGTCCGGCCCCGGCGTCAACAGATCCTCGGCGTTGTCTTCAAAAATACAGGGGGTTCCAGCGCTGATGTTGCAAACCTGGGTGAAGGTGATGAGCGCATCGTCACGGGCCGTGAAGATATCTTCCATGGCTTCGCGAGCCTTCTGGCGGGCGATGCTATCCTGCTGGGAGGTCACCATAACGGCCAGGCCCACCGCCATGCCCTGGGCCGCCGCGACCAGCCCCACCACCAGAATCAGCGCCGCCACCATGACCTCCACGAGGCTAAAGCCGCTCTCGTTGTGCTCCTGTGGCGGGATTGCGGTGTCCATAAACGCTCCTCTAGAACCAGGCCTTCCCGTTGTATCGGTAGCCATGGATTTTCCCCGTCGCGCCCAGAATCGATATAGCGCGCGCCTGGATGACGTCTCCCGGGAAGCCCATAAACACTGTTCCCCACACGTAGTTCCCGCTGCTGTCCACCACCGTCCCGTCACTCTGGAAGGTGATCGTGCAGGGAAGTGCGGTGCAAACGTACCCCACCGAATTGGTAAAATTGATGGCATAGTTCTTACCAGCGTTGTCCGGGGGCGGCAGGTCGGGAACGCCCGAATAAAGGTTGTTGGGATCGTTGGTACCGCCAAATTTAGACATCCAGGTAAAACTGTAGGGGAGGAAGTAGTCGGAGTATTCACTTACGCCGTTCGCCGAGACAGGGCACGCGATGGCACCCGGAATCGTTCCGGAGCTGCAAGTGACTATTTCGCTTGTGCCCTGGAAGGTGACCGTGAAGTTTCGTCTTTGGTCCACGGCCCTTTCACGGGCCTCGCGGAGCTGGGCTTCCGCGAGCTGCAGGGTAGAGTCAGCGCGGATGGTCGGCAACACATTGGTGAAGGCGAGAATCGCAAAGGCGGAGACAATTCCGATGATGGCGATTACTAACAACATTTCGAGCAGCGAATAACCCTCACTACCGAGCCTTCCACCTGTGCCCGCGATCATGGTCTCGGTCAAAGAAACGCCGCGCCCGTCCCCATGCTTTTTCATTCTATTCCTACCGGATTCTTCGCCAATCCGTAACAACCAGCTCGATCAACCAGCACCCTGCGCTGACCTTCGTCATGCCCCCGCAACCCGTGGCAACTTTATTGAATGAGACCCGACCGCGTCTATGGCTAGAGTTTAAGGACGAGGAAGGGGGGAAGTCAAGTTGGAAATTCTTACTCTCCTTCTAAACCATTATGGTTCTGATGTATTGCATTAACGTTAACAAATTCTGACGAAGATCTCTTTAAGCTAAAGCATGTCTGAGGGGTGAATCTATAATCGTACTCAAGTCCCATAGTGGCAAGAGTACAAAAGTACTAGCCGCGATAGCTGCTCCCTTGGAGGTCTTAGAGCCTTCGGGAAACTCCCCGGCGTTGCCATTCTGAGGAACCGCAGGCAGTCCTAGGCTCAGCAAAGGAAGAATCGCCTATGACCCAATGGAGCGATCTACTGATCCCGGCTGCTGGCGTGCAGGATACGGCGGATTTCGTTACCGTATTTTTCGGCGATGCGCAGCCCGACGCCCGGGACGGCGAGCATTTCGCTGTTGGTGCGGGGTCGGAGATTAACCAGCCCGCTCAAAGCCCTGTCGGTAAAGATGCGGAAGGCGGGCACACCCAGCCGCCGGGCCTCGGCCAGCCGCCACGCTCGGAGCGCCTCTTCCACAACCGGATCCGGCGGCGCGTTGGGCGATCGTATTGCTTTCTTTTCCAAACCCGCCGGGGCAGCCGCACCCGATGCTAACGAGTTGGGCCGAATGGCACTCGGCCGAGGGCCAGCGCCGCTGGCCCCTACCTTCTTCCTCTTGCGCTTGCGGGGTGTGGCAGGCGGTTCGCGATCTTTCATCACCAGTTCCAGGGGAGTCCGGGCGTCCACTTCCCTGCCCGCGCGCGTCAGCCGGGCGGTGCGATAAGGGATTTGCCGTCCGGCCTTTTCAAAAACCGCGTCGTCCAGACGCACCAATCCCGCGCGCGCCATGCCTCCCAGCAAGTCCTCAAAATCATCGCGGCTCATCTCATGGTGGGGAAACAATTCGGCGTAAAGCTTGCCGGTGGATCTCCCACCCGCCTGCAACTCTGCGGCCACGCGCAGAAGCGCCCCGCGCTCGGCCTCCGTCGCGCTGCGGAAGCGTTGGGCATTGCACTTTGCCGGCGCGCAATAGTCACAGATTCCGCAGGGCTTCTCGCCGTCGGCGAAGTCGCCGAAATGGCGCACCACGTTGGCCATGCGGCACTGGTTGCTTTCGGCATAACGGATCATGTGCTCAATCTGCTCGCGCTTGTGCTCGCCCTGCGCGAGGTAAGGATCGCGCCAAGCGTCGTGGCCGCGGCTGACGTTCTCGGCAAAGTCCACCACGGCGCCGCCGTGCGTCCACAACTTCTCCAGAGCCCGGTCAAACACCTCGGGATCCATGGGCAATTGCTTCTGGAGTTCGCGCTTCTCCTGCGGCTGGGGCTGGAGCAGGGCGAAGATTTCGTCCAGCACGGCCACGTCGGGGTAATCCCGCTCGAAAAAGAAATCGTGCGTGAAGCGGTCCGCGTAGGAGTGCATCAGGAGCGCGCGGCTGGGTTGGCCATCGCGCCCGGCCCGCCCGATTTCCTGGTAATAAGCCTCAATGCTCCCCGGCAAGGCGGTGTGGATGACGGTGCGGATGTCGGGCTTGTCAATCCCCATGCCGAAAGCGATCGTTGCCACGATGATCTCCAGTTGGCCGGCCTGGAATTCCTCCTGCACTTGTTTGCGGCGCTGCGCGTCCAATCCGGCGTGATAGGCTGCCGCCGTATGGTAGGCGCAGAGCTCGTTGGCCAGGGATTCCGCTTGCTTGCGTGTGGGAGTGTAGACAATCGCCGGGCAGCGCTGCGGGTCGGCCAGCAGTTCTTGAGCGAGCTGGGAACGTTCCCCGGGCGCAATTTCCACCACTTCAATCGCGATGTTGGCGCGGCGGAAGCCGTGAATGAAGCGCGCCGGCCGCGCCAGCCCCAATTGCTCGACGATGTCGTCCTGAACGGGCGGAGTGGCGGTGGCGGTCAGCGCGATGACCGGCGCCGGGCGCAATCTGGGTATGTATTGACCCAGGCGGCGGTAATCAGGACGGAAGTCATGCCCCCATTGCGAAATGCAGTGCGCCTCATCGACCACAATGAGGGAAACCTGCCGCTTGGCGAGCATCTCCGGAAAGCCGGTCACCCGCAGCCTCTCCGGGGCGATGAAAAGGAATTGCAATTTGCCGGCCAGGTAGTCGCGGCAAGCTTGGCGCGAGTCCATCCGGCGGCGCCCGGAATGAATGCACTCCACGGAAAAGCCGCGCGCCTTGAGCTTGGCCACCTGGTCTTCCATCAAGGCGATGAGAGGACTGATCACCAGCGTCGTCCCCCCTCGCGCGATGGCCGGCAACTGATAGCAGAGCGATTTGCCCGACCCGGTCGGCATGACCAACAACACGTCGCGCCCTTCGATCACTACACGGCAGACGACTTCCTGATTGGGGAGGAAAGAGTCAAACCCGAAGGCGCTATGCAGAAGCGCCGCCAGGTCAACGGGGTAAGTGGGAGGTTGGACGGCACTCATCAGGGGCAATTGCGCTGAAGAGGAAATTGTCCCCGTCTCCGCCGCGCCGGGGGCAGAAGCTATCGGCCCGCTCCGTGCTCCCCCGCCCTGCAAACTTTTTTCAATTCCCTTCAAGTTAGCTTCCTGTCCCAAGTAGTTTCCTGCAATGAATCGACGGGCATCTCCTATTCCTAGTGTAGGGGCGCGTGGCCATGCGCCCGCACAATGCCAAGGGTCACGTCGGCCGCGGTGCCACAGAATCGGGACAAAGAAAGGCAAGGGCGGCTCGCGAACCGCCCCTACACCGAATTCGAGGGGGGCCGATGCCGTCAGCGCGCCATCTCGGTAAAATATTGTTTCGCCGCTTGAATCGCCTGGAGCAGCGCTTCGCGGTTCTTGCGCAGGGTCTCCAAATCCACGCCGTCACTGGCGCCCGGCGGGGCGGCGAGGTTGGGAAGTTGGTCCTCGGCAAGACGCGCCTGCATGTAATCCAGCTTAGCAAGCCACTTGCGCGCCAAAACCTTCGCCGCAGGCTGGGCCGAGAGCGGTGGCGCGCCCTGAATCGTGACGTAGATGGGGGCGGTGTGAGCTTGCGAAGTGGGATCTACAAAAAAGGGAGCAAAGCGACCCAGGGCTTCGTCCATCTTCCCTCCCAGAGCCCGCAGGGCAACCCACGAAGTCGAAGTGAATTCATAAGGAAGCTGAAAGGTGATTTCACCAGGGCGTGACCCTCGGGTGTAGCTCTCGACAGGCGATCCGTTGACGATCACGTCCAGTCGGCCCACGTCGTCGCGGGTCAAATCGAAGCGTACGCGCCCCTCCAGAAGCACCTTCCCCGGCTTGTTCAACAAAACCTCATCCCCGATGCCTTTACCGTTGATATGGAAATCCAGCATAGGTCCATTGGTGACGAAAGTCCGGCCCTTGCGCACGCCGTCCAGCCACGCCTCATAGGTGAGAGGCCCCGGCACCTGCGTGTAAAACCTTTCCCGGCCGGGAACGCTGGCATCGCCGCAGGGATAATCGGTCCCCGCCGTGGGTGTCATCCGGAACCCCATGTTCAGGATGTCGTACCACACATCGTAGACCCCATGCTCGAACTGGAGCACCTCGATAAAGTTGAGCAGGCGCCCGGGGAGGTCCATGGAAAGGCCATATTCTGCACCCTCATATTTTCCAAAATGTGCATAGCCTTTCAAGGCGCCTTGGCGCTCCGCCTCTTGCCAGAACAGTTGGTAGATCACATACGCTTCCGGGACATTGATGGGGGTTTTGCCGCCGAGAATGATCGTGTGACCACGGAAGTGGGTGCGGGGGTTCTCCTGCCCAGTGGCCAGTATATAGTCGCCTTCGCGATACTGGCCTTCCTCCCCAAAGGCATATTGCAGGGCGTTGTGAAAATGCCTCACCATGCCCCACTCGAGCAGGTTGGCCAC